>CAXUBO010000099.1:0-7420 GCA_964249345.1 uncultured Armatimonadales bacterium
GTGATGACAAAGCCCCGCCGAACATGGCGAGGAGGCCAAGCCGGGCCAGATCGGAGCGGCGGTGCGGGGCCATGCCGCTGATGCCGCCGACCCGCACAGCGGCTGCACGAAATAAGGTACAATGTCCGAACGCAGGGAAGGGAAAATTATGGCAGTCGAACTGGTCGGCAGTAACATTTCGTACTTTGAGTATAAAGTCATTAACGAGCTGATGCATTCTCATGTTGAAGAATTTGGCAATGACTTGCGTGCGATCATTGCTTTTGGTCCTTTAGTGACAGGAGGTGAAACTTTTGACATTGAACTGTTGGAGGTCGTCAACCAGTGGCAGGGGCCGGAGTTTATGCCGTTCAGCAGCACAAGCAGTCTGCCGATGCGGGGCAGGCTGCTTCTGCATTTTTTGTCAACCGCAGACTTCGAGAACCTGCTAAAGCGCGACGCTCAGAACTTGGTAAACCTTCTCGCAAAAGGCTACAAGATTATTTACGAAGTGCCTGCGGGGTATGCACGCCATATTTTGATGCACACACTTGGAACTGATGAGAACCCTAGCGGCAGAAAGCATTTCGCCGGTGTGAACTCTGATCCACGCAGACCGTTGGCAAGATGACGTTCTTACAAAGATGACGTTCTTACAAAAGGTTCTTTATGCTGCTGCCGTTTCCGCGAGAAGAAAAAACGGCGTGGGCTTTCTTTCAGGAAGCCGCTCGCCATTTGCAGGATGCTCGGATACTTTACCGCAGCGAGCGTCACCCCGGCTCCATTACTTCATCAATGAAGGCGGTAGAACTTGGATTAAAATCAACGCTGCTTTTGCATGGAGCCGCCGGCTGGATGGATGCCGCGCTGCAAACGCACAAAGTATTTGCCGAGATTACTAAGATACCTTTCTTAACTCAAGGATTTCTGGATGCTCTCTCAAACCACGACACAGCTTTACTCTCCGACCTAGAGCTATTGGAAGAGCTTGTCCCGTTCAAGCCGGACATCAAAAAGCTGGAAATGAGCCACGCAGCCAACACAGAATATCCCTTCTTTGCATTCATGCCTGGCGCTTTGTCGGACACGTCTTTCCAGCTATACACCCCAGAAACTTACTACACAGCCTCAGATAGCCGGAAACATTTTCTTACCGCTTACCGCCTTTTGTCGGCCTTGCAAGGCTTGTCCCCAGAGATTAAAGCCTGGAAAATACGCCTCTGCCGCTCCTTGTGATCTGTTTCAGTAGGCATTCACATAGGCATTCACAGCAAAATTCCGACGACGCAGCCGGCCATGAGTGATGACAAAGCCCCGCCGAACATGGCGAGGAGGCCAAGCCGGGCCAGATCGGACCGGCGGTGCGGGGCCATGCCGCTGATGCCGCCGACCTGCATGGCAACGGAAGAAAAGTTGGCGAACCCGCACAGCGCATAGATGGCGATGACGGCGGAGCGGGGCGTCACAAAATGCGGGTTTGCGCCCAGCATCTGAGACATCTGCAAATAGGCCACGAATTCATTCACGGCGGTCTTGATTCCCAAAAGCGGCCCGATCTGCCGGGCGTCGTGCCACGGCATCCCGGTCAGCCAGGCAAACGGCGTCGCAATCCAGCCCAAGATTTGCTGGAACGACAGAGCTGGATGCCCGAAAAAGTGGCCGACCCAGCCGATCAGCGCGTTCAGCAGGGCGATCATGGCGATGAAAACGATCAACACGGCTCCCACATTGAGCGCAAGCTGCAAGCCTTCCAAAGCGCCGCGCGTCAGGGCGTCAATCGCGTTGACATCGGTGCGGTCCACGGTGATTTTGACGGTCCCGGCGGTCTGCGGGATTTTCGTTTCCGGGAAGATCAGCTTGGCAACCACGAGTGACGACGGGGCGGACAGCAAGGACGCTGCCAGCAGATGCCCGGCGGCGTCCGGGAAAAAGCCGGACAGCATGGCGGCATAGGCCGCCAGAACGCCCGACGCGATGTTGGCAAAGCCCGCCGTCATAATCGCCATCAGCTCAGAGTTGGTCGCGTTCGCCAGAAACGGCTTGACCATCAGCGGCGCTTCGGTCTGCCCGACAAAGATGTTGGTTGCGGCGGCAAGCGTCTCCGCCCCCGATGTTCCCATAGACCGCTGCATGATCCAGGCGATGCCTTGAATAATGCGCTGCATGACGCCGGAATAGTAGAACAAGGCCGTCAGCGCACAAAAGAAGACAATAGTCGGCAGCACATAAAACGCAAAGTAGCCGCCGACATGCGCGTAAGCCGTCGGCTGAAGCACCGGCCCCATGATCGGGTCGCCCTGCGGCATACCGACGGGGATGTTGTTGCCGTTCGCCAAGTCTCCGAAAACAAAGCTTGCGCCCTGCTTCGTGAAGTCCAGCAGCGATGCGACGGCTTTACTGACCGCTGCAAACCCCGCCTTGCCGGGAGCCGTGTCCAGCAGCAGAAACGCAAACACAAACTGAATTGCAAACCCCCACAGCACCAGTCGCAGAGGTGTTTTCTGCCCCCGGCTTCGTATCTGCCCCACTCCGAACGCCACGGCGGCGAACACGAACAATCCTAAAAGCGAGCGCCCGCGCAGCAGCCAGGTGCCGCTTTCCGCCGCCCGCGCCGACGCATCCGAAGTAAACGGCGGCCCCAGCGGGACAGCATTGACGGCTAGGCTCGGCCCCTGCGCGTGCGCGGCGCAAATAACCGCTAACAGGAGGCAGAAAAAGCAGACGGCGGGCAGCAGGCGCCGCAATGTCAAAGGCATAATTACCGGGTTCCGATCTTTGATGACTTGGAGAAAGGGCCCACGCATTGAAATGCAAGGCTCGGAAGTGCCCGGTGTCGCGGCGACACAAGAGAAAAGAAGCGGCCTTTTCTTGACGTCGCTTCGACGGCGGGCACTTCCGAGCCTCGGAATGTATTTCGTGGCGGGCGGTGCTGAAAAAGTCAGGCGGCGCTGCCGTGCCTGCTCCTATTCGGCAGGGGAAACGCAAATTCCTTGTCTGCTCTGAAATTCGTGTCTGCCGGGTATAATTGCGCCGAAAGATTTTTCTGAAGATTTTTTATCGTTATCCGAGGAGCATTTACGCCGCTATGATCGTCACCACGAAAACTTTGTTTGAACATGCTTACGGCAAGTATGCCGTCGGCGCTTACAACATCAACAACGCCGAGCAGGCGATGGGCCTCTTCCGAGGCAGTATTGACTCCCAGTCTCCGTTTATTATCCAGATTTCCAAAGGCGCACGCGCCTACACCGACAAGCGGATGCTGGAAGCGATTATTCGGGCCTGCGACGAGATTTTCCCGGAGGCAGTGTTCGCCGTGCATCTGGACCACGGCGACGAAAAGACGTGCCTAGAGTGCATTGACAGCGGCTTTTATTCCAGCGTCATGATTGACGCCTCCCATGACCCGTTTGACGAGAACGTCGCCATCACAAAGCGCGTTGTTGAGGCCGCCCATGCCAAAGGCGTCAGCGTCGAAGCGGAGCTTGGAATGCTCGGCGGCGTCGAAGAAGACATCGCCGTAGACGAGAAAAACGCCCTCTTGACCGACCCCATTGAAGCCAAAGCATTTGTCGCGCAATCCGGCTGCGATTCGCTGGCCTGCGCCATCGGCACGTCCCACGGCGCGTACAAGTTCTCCGGCGGCCAGGGCCTTCACTTTGAGCGCATTGCCGCCATCCAAGAGCAGCTTCCCGGCTTCCCGCTGGTCATGCACGGCTCGTCGTCGGTCCCGCAGGATGAAGTCGCCCGCATCAACGCCGCCGGCGGCAAGCTCAAAGAAGGCGCAAAAGGCGTGGACGCCGACCAGTACCTGCCCGCCGCAAAGCTCGGCGTCTGCAAGGTCAATATTGACACCGACGGGCGTTTGGTCTGGACCCGCGTTCACCGCGAGTTCTTCGAAAGCAAGCCCGAAGACTTCGATCTGCGCTCCCCCGGCAAAGTGTTCATTGCCGAGTACGCCAAGTTCATCGTCAGCCGCTCCAAATATCTCGGTTCCGAAGGCCAGCTTGCCTCGGTGCGCGAGTTCGCCGAAAGCCAGAAGTAGGCAATTTGCCCGGCGTGTTGGAACCCGGCCTTGAAAGGCCGGGCTACTATTGCGTGGAAGTCGCTCCGCGACTACGGAGTCTTCAGTCCAGAGTAGCCCGGCTAGCCAGTGCCGGGTGCAGGAAACGAGTCTAAAACTTATGCAGAACACACTCAATCCTCGCCTCGGCGTCTCCACTTGGAGCCTCAACAAGTCAATCACTGCCGGCCTGCCGCTGCTGGACATTCCGGCGCAGGTGGCGGCGCACGGCTTGGGCAAGCTGGAAGTCTGCCATTTCCATCTGCCCTCCACCGACACAGAGTATTTGGAGCATCTGCGCGGGGCGTTTGACAGCGCAGGCGTCGAGTTCTACACGCTGCTGATTGATACCGGCGACATCACTCATCCGGACCCCGTTGAGCGCAAGAAGGCGCTGGCAGTGGTCACCGACTGGGTGGAAATCGCCGCCGAATGCGGGGCCAAACGTGTTCGGGTCATTGGAGGCTACGCCGAGCCGAGCGAGGCTGCCCTGCATCTCAGCGAAGCGGGCTTTCGCAGCATTCTTCGCCATGCCGAAGACTATGACATTGAAGTCGTGACCGAAAACTGGCACCGGCTGCTGGACAGCCCCCAAGCCGTGCGGACACTGCTGGAGCGGTTGGACGGGCGCGTCGGCCTCAAGCTTGACTTCGGCAACTGGCCCGCCGACCGCAAGCACAATGACCTGCCGCTGATTGCCGATTTAGCCCACTGCACGCACGCCAAAGCCCATTTTCACGCACCGGGCGAGATGGACGCCGAAGACTTCAACCGCTGCCTGGACCTCTGCCGAGCGGCAAACTTTTCCGGGCCGCACATTCTCATCTTCAGCGATCCCGGCGACGAATGGCAGTCTTTGGACCAGATGCGCGACCTGGCCCTGCCGTATGTCGGAGAGGGCGCATGATTTATGCCATTGCCGGGGTTTTCTACAACCCCGGCAGAGAAGCACCCTTCGGGTGAAGATAAGCAGGCTAGTCTTTGTCCTAAAGTCTTTGTCCAAAGGACGCACTCTTGCCGGGGTTTTCTACAACCCCGGCGCTTTCTGTGATAACAGACGCCTTATGATTTACGCGGTCGGCGATGTTCACGGCGAAAACGAGGCCCTGCGCGAGATGCTTGCCGCACTGCCCGTGACGCCGTCCGACCTTGTTCTCTTCCTGGGCGACGTGATTAATCGCGGGCCGGACCCGTTTGACTGCGTGGAGCAGATACTCGCGTTTAGTCGCTGCCGCAAAGTTTTCGTGCAGGGCAACCACGAAGAAGCCCTGCTGCTGTTTTTGGAAGACGGCGAGATCAGCGTGCTGGCGGGACTGGACGCGCAAACGACTTTAGATTCCTACGCCCGGCGCGGCTACGCGCTCCTTCCCGGCAACCCCCATTCCCTTCCCGTGTCCCACCTGCGTTTTTATGCCCAAATGGAACCCTGGACGCTGCCGTTTTACATCACCGACAACTACATTTTCACTCATGCCGGCTGGGACTTAGCCCTGCCGCTGCCGATGCAGTCCGCCGGAGCGCTGCGCTGGGGCAAGGTCAAAGGCGTCACCCAGCCCTGGTGGCGGCAGACTGTCGTGCGCGGCCACACGCCGTTCCCCAAAGTCATGTTCGCCCGCACCAAGCAGTATATCGGCGTCGACACGGGATGCAGCCTCGGCGGGCCGCTTTCGGCTGTCGCCCTGCCGTCCGGCGAAGTCTACACAGCGCGGCCTGCGTCCTACCGGCCTGATTGGTATGCTCGTCTGCGGGGCAGCATTTACCATACCATGTAATTTTTCGGATTTTGTCGGATTCCTCACCGCACCGGCCATTACTGTATGGGAGCAGAAAGAAATGCAAGATACACTGCTGGTACGCCGTTATGTCCGTGAGGGGTCACAAGCGGCGTTCACTGAGATCGTTCAGCGTTACCGCAGGCTGGTGTATTTTACCTGCCTGCGGGAAACCGGGGAAGCGCAACTGGCGGAAGATGCCGCTCAGAGCGTCTTTGTCGTTCTCGCGCACAAAGCGCCGGCCCTATGCGGCAGGGCGTCTCTGGCTGGCTGGCTGTTTCAGACGGCCCGCTTGACGGCCCGGGACGCCTTGAAGCGTGAACAGCGCCGCCTTCGGCATGAGCAGCAGGCCGCGCTGACGATGGACAAGGCAGCCCAAGTGCCACAAAGGAAGATGCTGCGCGTGGAACTGAACGAAAGTTTAGCCGCGCTGAAAGAAGCGGAGCGGGAAGCTGTTCTCCTGCGCTTTTTTGAGGAGATGAGCTTCCGGGAAATTGGGACAATGCTGAATATCTCGGAAGACGCCGCTCAGAAACGGGTTGCACGGGCGCTCGGCAAGATGCGGGCGCAGCTTACGCAGCGCGGGACTGCGCTGACTGTGGCGGCACTGGCTGGACTGCTCCAAGCGGAAGGCAGCCGCACCGAGACTGTCCCGCATTTTGGCGCTCATTATTTTGGCGCTCATTTGTTCCAGTCGTCAGGCAATAGCATCTCGGCAAACAGCCTCTCCCAGCAAATCGCACGAGGAGTATTACAAGCAATGTGGATCACAAAAGCAGGATGGACCGCCGGCCTCTGCCTCGGTCTTGCCGCAATGGGTGTTGGCGTGATTGCGCTGAAAACCGGCGCTGCACCCTCAGCCGGTGCAGAGCGAGCAATGACCGCTGCGGATTGGTTCCGGTCGCCAACGATCCGGGAAATCCGCATTACGGGAAACCACGCAATCAGAACGGCCGACATTATAAGGCGCATCAAGACAAAGCCAGGAAACGTGCTTGACCTCCACAAAATTCAAAGCGGCGCGATCAGCCCGATTTTTGAGATGGGCGGGTTTGATCTAGTCGGGCCCTTCGAGATTTCCGCCGTGGAAGACCACGAAGCCGTCGCGCAGACAGGCGCAAATATATTGCTGCCGGCGACGCCTGCCTTGGCTTCCACTGTGGGGAAAACGAATAAAGGAGAAACGGAGGTAATCGTGACTATTCCGGTTACGGAAAGGCTTATGACAATCCCTTCCAGCTCGACGTTATACTTTGAGGACATTCGCATTACGGGGAATTACCGTGTTCCGACAGCGGACATCTTGAAGCACATTGCCATCAAGCCGGGCGATGTTGCAGACGGGCAGCGCAGAGCGAAAGTCGACCAAGCCGTTGCCTCAGTCAAAGCAATGGGCGAGTTTACGGCAGTCGGCCCGTACAGAGCTTGGCAATCCGCGAACCGAGTTATTGTCAGCATCCCCGTTAAAGAGAAGCCTGAGTAACCTGGGAAGTCCTTTGCTTCGTTAGCCCGGCACTTTTAGTGCCGGGTTTCTTTATGCAACAGCATCGTCACCGGGTATACTTTACGGCAACTATGAAACATCCCATGACTGCGCCGACCCGCG
>CAXUBO010000099.1:7520-16725 GCA_964249345.1 uncultured Armatimonadales bacterium
TTATGTGCCGTCACCGGAGCTGCCGCCGTTTGTCGGCGGCGCAGTCGGGATGATGAGCTACGACGTGGTGCGCTTTTTGGAAAAGCTGCCGGCGCTTGCCGCCGACGACCTCGGCGTGGACGACTGCATTTTTTTGTTCACCGATACGATTTTAGTGTTTGACAATGCCAAGCACAAAGTCCTGGCTCTGTGCAATGCTCGCATCGCTCCCGGCGCAGACCCCGGCACGGCATATGATGCCGCGTCCGAGAACGTCAACGCTCTGCTGGCACGGCTTCAGGAGCCGGCGACATTGCCCGCGCCCCCGGCTGTCCCGGCAGGGATTTTGGACAATGCCTTCCAGTCCAACCGCACGGAAGCCGACTACAAAGCCGCAGTCCTCAAGGCCAAAGACCATATCGCCGCCGGGGACACGTTCCAGGCGCAGATCGGGCAGCGGCTTTCTAAAACGCTCCACGCCGACCCGTTTGACGTCTACCGCGCCCTGCGCTCCATCAACCCATCACCGTATATGTTTTATTTGAACTTCGGCGGCACAAAGCTTGTCGGCGCGTCCCCGGAGCTGCTGGTCGGGGAAAAGAATCGCAAAATTACCATTCGTCCGATTGCCGGATCGCGGCACGGGCGCGGCGCGACTCCGGCGGAAGATGACGCCATCGCGCAGGACCTCTTGGCAGATGAAAAAGAACGCGCCGAACACATCATGCTGGTGGACCTGGCCCGCAACGACATCGGGCGCGTCGCCGAGTACGGCACGGTCAGCGTGAACGAGCTGATGACCATTGAAAAATACTCCCATGTCATGCACATCGTTTCCGAGGTTTCCGGCATCCTGCGCGGCGGCCTGGACCAATTTGATGTGCTGCGGGCGGCGTTCCCGCACGGCACGGCGACGGGAGCGCCCAAAGTCCGCACGATGGAGATTATCGAAACACTGGAACCCACCCGGCGCGGCCCGTATGCCGGCGGCGTCGGCTACTTCTCGTTCAGCGGGGCAATGGATTTAGCTTTAACGCTCCGCACGGCCCTTGTCAAAGACGACACCATTTATGTGCAGGCATCGGGCGGCGTCGTCGCCGATTCCGTTCCCGAATACGAGTACCGCGAAACCCTGGCAAAGATGCGTGCCTTGACCCGCGCCGTCGAATGGGCCGAAGCAGGATTGGAATAATAAAAAAGAAGACCAGGGCGCAGAGAAGGGCGAGGAGTTTTCAACTCCTCGCTAGGAGAGGCACTCTTCGAGTGTAAGAAAAGCAATTCTGGTCTATATCTTTCGTCCGTAGGACGCTTAACCTAGCGATAAGTTTTCAATTCCTTACCCTTCTCTGCGCCCTGGTCTTCTTTCGCTTCCCTTGTGGAAGACTTAGAATTACTGAAAACAATTTAGAATTACACGGAGGTAATAAATGCGGCGAAGCAAGTCAGAGATATACCTGCATCTCGTTTGGGCAACCCAAAAGCGAGAACCGGCAATCACGCCGGAACTGCGCGAGCGTCTCTACCCGTTTTTGGAAATGCAGATCAGGCACTTAGGCTGTCAGGTTATTGCCATAGGGGGAATGCCGGATCATGTCCATCTTGTCGTTCGCATACCGACAACGCTCTGCGTGGCCCAATTGCTGAAACAAGTTAAAGGAAGCTCTTCGGCCTTTATCAACGATCTGAGGAGACGCAGCCCCTATTTTCGGTGGCAGGAAGGCGCAGGCTCTTTCAGTCTATGTCCGCCATTTCTCGCCAAAGTTGTTCGGTACGTCGAAAATCAGGAACAGCATCATACAAAGGGGGCGTTGTGGGCGACGCTGGAAGAAAGCACGGAAGAGGTTCCCGACCTAGAGAAGCGGCCCACGGACGAAGAGCGGACCAAGAGATGAGGCTTTCTTGCACTCGAAGAGTGCCTCTTCTAGCGAGAAGTTTTCAACTCCTCGCTTTCACTCGCTGAGATGAAAACTATGCCAACAATCCTTCTCACCGGCTTTGCGCCGTTTGGCGGCAGCGAAAGCAACCCATCGCAGCTTATCGCGGAGCATCTGCATGGGGAAGCCATCGGCGGGGCGCAGGTGATGGGCCTGACGCTGCCGGTGGTGATGTCCCGCGACTGGGAACTTGTGCGGGACGCGATTGATACGCATCAGCCGGTTTTAGTGCTGTCGCTGGGGCTTGCGTCCGGCACAACTTGTTTGGACGTGGAGCGGTTTGCGGTCAACCTGCAAATTGCCGAAGCGGCAGACCCTAGCCGTCCGCTGCCGCCAAACCCGCCGCA
Organism: uncultured Armatimonadales bacterium; assembly: GCA_964249345.1. Taxonomy (GTDB): domain Bacteria; phylum Armatimonadota; class Armatimonadia; order Armatimonadales; family Capsulimonadaceae; genus JANXMY01. Next base: position 9,781 of record CAXUBO010000099.1, read on the forward strand.
GGCGGTGATTGTGCCGGGCGGCCCGCCGGCGCTGTTTTCGACGCTGGATGCCGAAAAAGTCGCCGCCGCGATCCGCGCGGAGGCGGGCGCTCCGGCACGGGCGCACGGCTACGCCGGGTCATACGCCTGCAACCATCTGATGTACCAAGCGTTGCACTATGCCGCGCGTCTGGGGCTGCCCTACAAAGCCGGGTTTGTGCATCTGCCGCTGTCGTCGGAACAGGCCATTTCGGAAAACAAGCTGCACCTGCCGTCCCTGCCGCTTTCGCTGATGATCGCCGGGGTGCAGGCCGCGATTGCCGAAGCCGTCACAAATTTGATTTAGTAGGTCTGAGTTAGTCGGCGACGTTCCAGGCAGATGGGAAGAAGTGCTGCTTGAACTTCATGGCGGCATAACGGTCGGTCATGCCGGCGATGAAGTCGGTGACGCGCCGGGCGCGGGCTTCAGTTGTTTCGCCCGTGTCGGCAGGGTTAATGTCCTCCATCGGCAGCAGCATTTGGGATGATCCCATGTAGAGGCGAAACAGTTCTTTGAGCATAAATTGGGCCTTGTGCAGCTCGACATTGCCGCGCGTGTCCATGGTGTAGACGTTCGCGTACATGTAGTCTTTGAGGGCGTTGGTCGCTTCTAAAACAGCGCCGGTCATGCGAACTTCCGGCTGCCCGGCGCTGCTTTGAAGAACATTCATCACCATCGTGCCGATGCGCTGGGAGTGCGAGCGGCCCAGAACGTCCAGCGTGTCCTGCGGCAGCTCTTCGGGTGTCAGAACTCCCGCCCGGATGCTGTCGTCAATATCGTGATTGATGTAGGCGATTCGGTCGGCGACCCGAACGCACATGCCCTCCAAAGATGTCGGCAGATGGGTCCCGTCCACAATCCCCAAGTCTTTGCTGCCTTTGGAATGGCCCAAAATGCCGTCGCGCACTTCCCAGGTCAAGTTTAGCCCTTGCCCGTGCTTTTCCAGCACGTCCACAATCCGCAGACTTTGGTCATAGTGCTTGAACTCGGCATGAGGGACATACTCGCGCAAAACTTCGCCGAGCGCTTCCTCGCCGCCGTGTCCAAACGGCGTGTGGCCGAGGTCATGCGCCAGCGTGATGGCTTCGGTCAGGTCTTCGTTGAGCCGCAAGGCGCGAGCCAGCGTCCGGGCGATCTGCGCCACTTCCAGCGTGTGCGTCAGCCGCGTCCGGTAATGGTCTTCTTCCGGGTCAATAAATACCTGCGTCTTGTGCTTGAGTCGCCGGAATGCTTTGGAGTGGAGAATGCGGTCCCGGTCGCGCTGAAACTCGGTGCGGACCGGGTCAAGTTCTTCGGCCTTCGCCCGTCCTTGTGTTTGAGCTGACTGCACGGCATAGGGCGAAAGCGTCTCGGCTTCCAGCGCTTCCTGATATTCCCGAAACTGGGTCGGCGCGAGCAGGGGCATGTTCATAGCGTCATTGTACCCGCGCGGGCTGTTTCGGGTACAATAAACGCATGAGTATTGCACTTGCCCCAGCGCCGCCGGCAGTTATTCCCGCAGAGATTGATGATTCTGTAAACGCCGCCATTTTGGCCGTGTCCGAAGACACCATTCAGGGCTTCACGCCGGACCCCTTCGGCGAAATCGCCGCCAAATCCGGCGTTCCCGTGCCGGTCGTCCTTGAGCGCGTTCAAGCGATGCTGCGGGCCGGCACAATCCGCCGGGTGCGCCAGACATTGATGGCAACCAATCTCGCGCAGGGGTCTTTAGTGGCCTGGCAGGTTCCCGCCGAAAAACTAGATGCCGCGTTTTCTTTTTTGTTTGACCAAGACCCCTTTTCGGGCCACGTCGTTGTTCGCTCCACCGACTCGGCGACGCCCGGCTCGCAGTATCGTTTATGGACCACGCTGAAAGTCCCGCAGGGCTACTCCCTTGTCAAGCACGCCGACTTTCTGGCATCCAAAATCGGCGCGGATCATTACCGCCTGATGCCCGCAAAGCGTTTGTTTGCTCTCGGCGTCGGCCACATTCGCCGCAAAGGCATCCCCATCGGCAGCCTCGCCGACGTTCCCGCCGACGTCTTAGACACCAATATCGTGCAGCTTAGCCCGCTCGACTGGCAGGTCTTGACGGCGCTGAAGCGCGAGTTTGAACCCGAAGAAATTGTCCGCGACTTGTGGCAGGCGCGGGCCGCCGAAGCGGGCGTAGATTTGGACACCTTCTTGTCCGTCGCCCAATCCCTCCATGACCGGGGCGTGATTGGCCGCTTCTCGACATTTTTAGAACACGTCAAGCCAACGGCGGGCGACCAGCGCGTCACCCGCTACAACGCCCTGTTCCACTGGGCCGTCCCGGAAGGCCGGGAGCTTGAGGCAGGCCGCGAGATAGGCCGGTTCCACATTATGACCCATGCCTACTGGCGCGAAGGCGGGGCGGAGTTCAAAAACGTCAACATCATGGGCGTCGCCCATGGCCTCGACAAGTTGGTCCTGCTGGCCCACAAAGCCGCGATGGACGCCCACCTAGAGTCGCTGGGCATCCCCGTCTCCTACACCAACGTCTTTTGGGGCGGCCGCAGCGAAATCAAGCCGTCGGAAATCGCCCCCGCCGCCTACCGCGCCTTCTGCCGCGAAAACGGGATTGACCCGGAGGCCATGCGCTAGTTAGCAGGCGCTTCCGGGGGTTCGGTATCGTCAGAGATTGCCTGCGTCGTTTCAAGCTCATGTATAAAGGCTGTTAAACTGAAATTAGCAGCGTATAAAGACATGAGCTTTTTATGCTTGATGTAGTCGGCGGAAATGTCTTCGTAATAGCGGAGATTTTTGTTGTTGGGATCAATGAAATAAGGCTTCTTTGTTTTGAGGCCCTGGTTTAATGTGCTTAAGCAGTTGACCGTTTTGCCCTTCTTATTGTCGGTAAAGAAAAGCGGTAGCAGCCAGCATTCGATTGACTGCACGGAAACAGCAAACAAGATACGGCTTGCGTAGTTGACGTAGAACTCCGAGGGTATCTGCGCGATGAGTTTTGCTTTGACACGTTCGTACATTTCCTCATCGGAAAACTCATTGCCCACGTCATCCCTACTGCTGACCCCATAGTCAATGGCTACATCAGTATCAATCTGCACAATCACATAGTCGTTGAACTGGAACGCACTGCGAAACTCCTCACTCGAACAATACTCCAAAACTTTGTGCCAGTTGCCGGGAGTGACGGCCCGATTTCTGTCGGTCTCATCTCGAAGCGGCTGAAGTGGATTGATGTCTATATTGGGATCATCGAAAAAACCGACTAAAATGTTCTCGATGACGATTTGGTCAGTAATACCTTCCGTGACAAGGGCGAAGCTAGGCATTAGAAATTTCCCGGCAGACCGCCCAAATATCCCCGCAAGAACGCTTCCGAGAGCCGCACTGGTTTCTGATCAGGAGACGCAGCCTGTTTCATGATGCGCTTCACTTTCGTATGCCCTACCTTGTTCCGGGAAACGACATAGAGACGCTGCTCCTCATCATTTAAGTCCAAGCCATCTAGGACGGCGGGGTTATGAGTAGTCACAATCGCTTGCTTGTCGTGCGTCTTTGCGAGATCAACTAGCTCCTTCGACAACTGGCTGCACAGCTTTGGATTGAGCGAAGCGTCAATGTTGTCAATGGCGAAGAACGACGGTGTTTCTCGACTGATAAAGAGCGTAAAGTAGAACAGCAGAAACAAAAAGCCTTCGTTGGCGCTTTTCTGAGTAAAGTAAGACAAACTTTCGTCAAGGTATCTGTCCTTGATGTTGAGGGTTCGCTGGCCGGTTGAACTGCCGTTCATCACCTCAAAATCATCAAACCAATCCAATAACGTCAGCCGCTTCTTGATTTCCTTGATGCTTTCTTTATCCTGCTGGTTAGACAACACCGTGAGCAGTTTGAACAGCCCTTCCCCTTTTATCCCAAGCGGCTGGATTTGCCCTTCCGTCTCAAATGTTCTTAGCAAGGTGTTTTCAGGAGAGTAGATTAGGAAGTCGTGCAATTCGGGAAGGCCAGACTGCACCTGCTTAACTTTGCCCGTTTGTAACAAGAGAGCATCAATTGCCTCGCGAGCCTTTATGAAGGCAGCCAGGTTGTTGACTTCAACGGCATTTTCATCCTCAAATTTCTTGCGGAGTGACTTAAGCGTATCTTCGATATGAAAAAGTGTATTGGTAACATTGGTTGCCCAAGATGAGTATGGCGAGTTGTTATCATTTTGCAAAACAGAGTGATAAAGGCCAGGTTCTTTTGTTGCATCGTTAGCGTTTAGCCCGCTATCTTGGCTTTTAGTTACCTTGATGTCAATATCTTCTTCGGTGTATTTTGCCTCAAATGCCGAGCGCATGAAGCGTGGGTTGTCGGGAACACGGATGCCGCGTGATGCCAAGAACTCGTGATCTAGTTTGTTGCCGGCGGCGGCGGAGCACAATGCAATGGCTTCTAGGATGTTGCTTTTGCCGCTGCCGTTTGCGCCAATCAAAACGGTTACGCGACCAAGTTCCACATCAAGTTCTTGAATGGATTTAAAGTTTTTGATGGAAAGCTGGCTAATCATGTTTCATGCCTCTATATACATGATACCTAATCCGGCACATTATCTTCTAATTCCTTCAGCCAGACGGTTGCTTCGGAGTCACTTGGCGCTCGCCAGTCGCCGCGGGGGGAGAGGGAGCCGCCGGAGCCGACTTTGGGGCCGTTGGGCATGGCGGAGCGCTTGAACTGGCTGGTTTGGAAGAAGCGGTACAAAAAGAGATGGAGCCATTTCTTGATGTTCGGCAGGTCGTACTCGTGCTTTTTGTCGTCCGGGAACGGGTCGGGCCAGGTGCCGGTCAGCTTGTCGCCCCAGGCTTGGGACGCTAAATACGCGACTTTGGAGGGGCGGAAGCCGTAGCGGGTGATGTAGTAAAGGTGGAAGTCTTGCAGCTCGTAAGGGCCGATTTTGTCTTGGGTGCTTTGCAGCGGCGACTGGTCATTGTCCCCGGCAGCGTGGGGGACTAACTCAGGCGAGATTTCGGTGTCTACAATGGCCTGCACCAGAGCCGACGTGAGCGGGTCGAACTGCGCGGTGGCGATGACCCAGCGCAGAAGGTATTGGATGAGCGTCTTCGGAACGGAAGCGTTGACGTTGTAGTGCGACATCTGGTCGCCGACGCCGTAAGTCGCCCACCCCAGCGCCAGTTCGCTGAGGTCTCCCGTGCCGAGAACCAGGCCGTTGTGGAAGTTTGCTAACCGAAACAGGTGCGACGTGCGCTCGCCCGCCTGAACATTTTCAAACGTAATGTCGTAGACCGGCTCGCCGCCCATGAACGGGTGGCCAATGTCCGACAGCATTCGGAGGCACGACGGCTTGATGTCGATTTCGTGGGACGTGATGCCGAGCGACTCCATCAGGCCAAGCGCGTTGAACCGCGTGCCGCTGCTGGTGGCAAAGCCGGGCATGGTGTAGCCGAGAATGTTCTCACGCGGCAGCCGCAAGCGGTCCATGGTCCGGGCGGCGACAATGAGCGCATGGGTCGAGTCGAGGCCGCCGGAGACGCCGATGACGACGTTCTGGATGCCGGTGCTGGTCAGCCGCTTCATCAGCCCATGCACCTGGATATTGTAGGCTTCGTAGCACCGCTCGTCGCGCTTGACGGGGTCGCTGGGGACGTAAGGGAAGCGTTCGAGGGGACGCATCAGTCTTGGTGCGGCATCGGAACCCGGCGCTGGAAGGGCCGGGATACCGGTGAATGAAAGTCGCTCCGCGACTGAAGAATCCTCAGTGCCGGAGGCACTTTCACTCAATAATAGCCCGGCACTTCCAGTGCCGGGAATGACAAACTCAAACTCCACCCGGCGCATGGCGCGAACACGCGCTAAATGGTCGCCGATGGAGTCATGGAAAGACGACAAGCGCATCCGCTCCTGGGCCAGCCGCTCTAGGTCTAGGTCGGCGGCGATGATCTGTTCATCCGACGCAAACCGCTGGGCTTCCGCAAGCTTTTCGTTGTTCTCGTAAATCAGCGCGTGACCGTCCCAGGCTAAATCTGTGGTAGACTCGCCCGGCCCGGCGGCGGAGTACAGATAGGCCGCGACGCAGCGGCCGGACTGGGCAGCGCACAATTGACGCCGGTACTCGGCCTTGCCGATGGTGATGTTGGAAGCGGATAAATTCGTAAGCACGGTTGCGCCAGCCAGTGCGCCGTAGGTGGAAGGCGGGATCGGCGTCCAAACATCTTCGCAGATTTCCGTGTGAACGGCAAAGTTCGTCACATTGCTTGCGCCATAAATTAAATCCGTGCCGAAGGGAACACGCTGACCAAGAACAGTCACGTCGCGGCTGATGGCATCGCGGGCTGACGTGAACTGCCGCTTTTCATAGAACTCCCGGTAGTTCGGCAGGTAGCTTTTCGGCGTCAGGCCCAGTATTCGCCCCCGGCAGACAGCCACGGCGCAGTTAAAAAGCTGCCCGTCAAAGCGCAGGGGCGCACCAACCAGCAGCAGCGGCGAGAGGTTTTGACTGGCTTCAACCACTTGGGCCAGCGCGGCGAGAGACGCTTCCAAAAGCGCGTCTTGGTGGAACAAGTCTTCGTTGGAGTAGGCCGACAAGCCAAGCTCCGGGAATAACGCTATCGCCGCGCCCATCTCCGACGCTTTTTGGGCCAGCCCTAATGTCTGCTGCGCGTTGTAGGCAGGGTCGGCGACGCGCAGGAACGGGACGCACACGCAGGCCCGGACAAAGCCGTGCGTGTAGGGGGAGTAAAACGCATCAAAAGCCTGGTTATCCATAGCGCAATTATCGCCGATGGGCGCTGGGAAGTCAAGAGCAAGAAGTGCGTGGAACTGAAGTTCTACGCTATGGGGCGCAGGTGCCTAATATCCGAGGAAGGACAAAGAATAGGACGCCGAATTTGGTTTGCTCCTTCTCCACGCAGGTGGAGACTAGGCGTCTGCGCCCCATAGCGTAGAACTTCAGTTCCACGCACTTC
>CAXUBO010000100.1:0-16319 GCA_964249345.1 uncultured Armatimonadales bacterium
GGGACGACGCCCAAAGCCAAGCCGAGCCGAAGTCTGAAAATGCGGGGCCGAAGTCCGAAAATGCTGGGCCGAAGTCTGAGCTGGAAGGCGTTCCTTATTTAGGCGAAACCCGCCGGGAAGCACTGGCATTGGCCGGATTGGTAACGCAGGAAGATTTGCGCCGTGCGACTGCCGAGCAAATCGGCGGCGTCAAAGGCGTCGGCATGGGCAACGCCGTCAAGATTAAAGCGTGGCTTCATTCGCCCTCAGCCCCTTTGCCTGCCGCTGCCCCGCAGGACATTGACATGGCGCTGGCGTCGGCGAACCAAGATGTGCAGGATGTGTTCCAGAAACTCGGCGATGCGACCGCCCGCTTGAAAGGCCAGATTCCCGACAAGTCTCGCGACAAAGCTTTGGACCGGCAGCTTGACAAGCTGGACGGCGTCGCTTCGGAGCTTGCCGAAGGCCCGGACACGCTTTCCGCCAAGCAGCTTCAAGAAGCAATCAAAACACTGGACAAAATCGCCGCTTTGCTGCAAAGCGCCGCCGACGACCCGCAGCCTCTGTCTCCCAAAAAGCAGGCGGCTTTAGTTGAAGAGCTTCGCGCCCGCCGCAAGCGCCTGCAAAAGACGCTGGGCGATTAGCCTGTGCAGTATGCTGTGTTCAGTGACATTCATGGAAACTTCGCCGCGCTCCAAGCCGTCTGGAATGCCATTGAAGTTATCGGCTTGATAGATCGCCCGGTGCTGAACGCAGGCGATACCGTCGGCTATGGCCCTGACCCGGAAGCCTGTGTTGACTTTCTTCGCGCCCGGCCTCAGTGCGCGTCTGTCAAGGGCAACTACGACAAAAACGTCGCGCAGTTCCCGGAGCGCGAAGCGGAATACCGCAAAAAGTGGGGCGGCGCACGCCCGGACAAGTTTGAGGCCATTCGCCGCGATAGCTCCGTCATCTCCGGTGAAACGCGCTCCTGGCTGTCGGACCTGCCCGCCGAAGTGCCTCTCACATTGGATGGTGTGCCGGTTGTCCTGACCCATTATTCGCCCGGCAGCAAAGAGGGGATCGGCACCTGGACTTTAGACACGCGGCTGGTGGATTTGGCCGCAAACACCAATGCCAAAGTAGTTGTCTGCGGCCATACGCACACGCCGTTTGTCCGTCAGGTCAGCGGCATTTTGTGGGTCAACCCCGGCAGCATAGGCCGCGACTGGAATGGTCGGTCCCGGTACGCAATTTTGACCCTGGAGCCGGGGTTGCCCCCGTCCGCCGAACTCAAGTTTTTGTGAGGACTGTCCTATGCGCCTGTCTGCGATTGACATTGGAACTAACTCTACGAAGATGACCGTGGCCGATGTGTCGGAGACCGGCCTGCTGTCGGTTGTCTCCGAGCAGTCGGATGTGACACGTTTAGGCGAAGACGTAGACAAAACTCGGCATCTTAGCGACGCCGCAGCGGCCCGGACACTTGCCGCGATTGTCCGGTTCGCAGATGCGGCCAAAGCGCTGGGCGCGGAGGTCGTGCTGGGCGCGGGAACAAGCGCTCTGCGTGATGCCGTCAACGGTCCTGCGTTCATCAACCAAGTGCGCGAAGCGTCGGGCGTCGAAGTCGAGATCATCACCGGCGACCGGGAAGCGCAGCTTGCCTATGCCGCCGTCCGCTCCGATGCCAGCCTCGCCGTTCCCGAAGCCGCGTCCCTGCTTGTCTTTGACATCGGCGGCGGCAGCACGGAACTAATTCTAGGCGACGCGAACGGGGTGGGGCGCTACAAAAGCCTGGACATCGGCGCGGTGCGCCTCTTTGAGCGCTTCCTGCACGCCGACCCGCCTTCTGCCGAGGAGCTGGGCCAGGCGCGTCAGTTTGCCGCAAATGCCTTGACGGCTTTCCCGCAGCCGGACACGCCGCCGCTCCTTGCCGGCATCGGCGGGACGGCCCTGAACATCGCCGCCGTCACGCAGGGCCAAGCCAGTCCCAATCCCGCCGCCGTCCACGGCGTGTCGCTTTCCGCGTCCGAAGTCGCCGCCGCGTTGTCCCGCTTCGCTTCGGTTCCCCTGGCGGAGCGCCGGTCCATCCCTGGCCTGGAACCCAAACGCGCCGATGTCATTGTCGCCGGGGCGCTCATCCTGGATACCCTCCTGACCTGCTTCCACGCCGACCGCTTCCTCCTCAGCGCTCGCGGCCTCCGCTACGGCCTGCTGGCCGACTACGCAAAGACAAACCGATAACTCTGCCGCCGAACCTTTTCCTGTCTCCTTGCCGTTTATAAGTCTATGGCTGATGCGCTGGAACACTTCTTCAACTGGCAGAGTGACATGGATTGGGCTTGGGGGCCTCTGCTGTACCTGCGCCCGCCACGGAACGTGCGGATGACGCTTCGGTTCTGGCTGACGCTCTTCGGCCTTACCATAGTGTTCACCGCGCCGATTGGCGCGATATTCGGAGCACTTCTGGTTTATTACGATTATACGACCACGCAGCGCCATGAGAAGAAAATCCAGCCAGTGGTGGTCACGGAAAATTGGCTGAACAGCACCCTGCCTAAAGCCGCTTTGTTTGTCTGCGGAATAATTTTAGCCGCCGCGCTTATGATGCTTTTCTTGACCCATTGGGCTTGGAACCGCCGTGCAGACCGCTTGAACCGTGAGACACCCTTGCCGCTTGCCGCTGCCGAGACGCCTGGCGTTTGGCCTCCGCCCCCGCTGGTGTCTGCGAAGGATTTGCCGAGGATATGAAGCCGTCACTATGAATATGTCCCCTTTGCCGACGAATATGCCGTCCTGGCTTGGGATCGTGATTATCGCAGTCATGGTCATCGGCGAACTGGCGCTCTGCGCGGTCCCGGCCTGGCTGTGGGCGCTGATCGGGCGGCAAAAGCTGACGGAAGCGTTTGCGTGGCGGCGGGCCGGCGCACGGCAGTATCTGGGCGCGGCGCTGCTGGCGCTGGGGTTTGTGGCCGGGGCGCAGGCGCTTGTTGTTCTGCAAAACCGTGTCTGGCCGCGCGGCATGGCGGGGCAGGAGGCTAGCAATGCGTTTCTGCTGCCGCTCGTGCATCAGCATCCCATCCTGATGACCCTGGCGCTGCCGCTGGCGGCGGCAGGCAGCGAGGAGCTTTTGTTTCGGGGCGTGCTTCAGCGGGCGCTGGTCAAGCGGATGCCGGCCTGGATCGCGCTTGGGCTGGGGGCGGTTTTGTTTGCAGCGGTTCATCTGGATTTGCAGGGATTTGTCGTCCGGGTCCTGCTGGGAGTGCTGCTGGGGGTGATGGTCCTGCGAAGCCGGTCCATATTCCCGGCGATGCTGACGCACTTTTTGTACGATGCGGTTCTGCTGGGCGGCACGGCATGGAGCGTGCACCATCTGGGCCTGAAAACGGCCCTGCGCGTCGCAGGCCGGGCGGACGGCGGCCTGAGCGGGCAGGAACTGGCCTGGTACGGCGGTGTGGGGACGGCGCTTGTTGGCCTCGGCTGGCTCCTGTGCGTCAGCGGCTGGCGGCGCAGGCTGGACAAGACGCTGGAAACAGAAGCGGCTGCGGCATGACGGATCAGAAAGTGGCCTCAGAGGAGACAATTTGGGAGCGGTTTTTCAACTGGCAGAGTGACCAAGACTGGACCTGGGGACCGTTTCTGCCGCTGCGCCCGGCGCGGGACGCGGTGATGCCGGTCTGGGTCTGGGTGCGGTTGTTTGTGGCGCTTTCCGGGGTGGGGGCGCTGCTGGCTGGGCTGCTGGGCGCGGCCTGCGCGTTCGGGCCGCGCTTCGCCGCGCGTCAGCACTGGGCCGTGCCGCCGGGGATAGCCGAAACGCTGGCGACGCTTTCGGCAATGGCCTCCGACCGGGCTTCGCAGGCGTTGGGAACTGGCGTTGTTCTTTGTCTGCCGCTGCTGTTTTTCGGGTTCTGCTGGCCGTTCCACGCCGCTTGGAACCGGCGGGCGGCCCGGCTGTCACGCCGGCCCCGCCCGGACGCTCCGAAAGCGCCGGAAGAGCTTCAAGGCGCGGTCTGGCCCCCGGCGCCTCATAACCCGTCCAGCAAGCCTTAACGAACGCCGGGGCCGAACGGGGTCTTGTTGATAGCCGCCGGCAAGGCGGGACGTGGGGCGCGAGTGGCTGGCGGGTGGATTGAAAGGACCGGCGGCGGAAGTGCTGGGGCAGACAAGGCTGGGGCAGACAAGGCTGGAGCGGAAAGCGTTGCGGCGGACACCGTCGGCGTCAGATGCGGCCCGGTCCGCGCCAGCGACAGGCCGAGCAGGATGGAGGCTGCCAGAAGCGCCAGAAAGCCTGCGGCATACGCAAGCGAGCGGGGGGTCGGCTTCCCAAAGGCTTGGCCCCGTGCCGCTTTGCGCGGCTGGGCGGAAGCGCCGCCGGCTTTTTTGAGTGCGTGGACCATGTCCTGCGCCCTGGAATAACGCTTCTCCGGGTCTTTTTCCAGCGCCCGGTCCAGCACGGCTTGAACCGCAGCGGAGACGCCGGGAACCGGCGCGGGCTGCCCCATGACGACTTGGTGCGCGGTCAGCGCAAAGTTCGCGCCTTCAAACGGCGGCCTGCCTGCAAGCATCTCGTACAGCAGCACGCCCATCGCCCACAGATCGGACTGCGGGGCCGCGGGCTGGTTCCGAAGCTGCTCCGGGGCCATGTAAGCCGGCTCGCCGACCAGCGCCCCCATGAGTGTCACCGTCGCGTCGCCGGGCTGACGCGCTAGGCCGAATTCTACCAGCTTCACACTGCCGTCGTGCAGCAGCATGACGTTGGACGCGCGGATGTCCCGGTGCAAAATGCCCTGAGCATGGATCGCGTCCACGGCGAGGGCGACCTGTTCCAAAATGCGAAGGGCCTCGTCCATCGGCAGCCCTTTGAGGTCTAAGTGCCGCAGGTCCAGATGCTGGCGCAAAGGATGGCCGATCAAATACTCCATGACCAGAAACGGGTGGCCGTCCTGCTCGCCCATCTCGTAAATCGCCGGGATGTTCGGGTGCGACAGCGACGACAGCGCGTGCGCTTCCCGCTGTAGCCGCGCTTCCAGCACGGCGGCCAGCTCCGCGTCGGTGTCCGGCTTGCCGGCGGCGACGTGCAGGATTTTGATGACCACCATGCGCCCGGTGCCTGGGTCTACGGCCTGGTACAGTGTGTAGTGCGTGCCGCGTCCAATCGCGCGAACCAGCACATAATCACTGATTTTGCGGTAGGCCAGCCTCTCAATGCTCTCTGTCATGCCGCCATTATCGGCATCTTCGGCGCATTCCTACAGAGGAAGTTTCTTTTAGTCCTTCTGCTTCATCTTTAATCCCTCTGCTTCAGCATTCGCTCCCACTCGGCCGCATGGCGCAGCGATTCGCGTGCCTGTTTCGCTGTTTCCTGCCCCTAGTTTTCGATGCCTCTTGCTTGCCCGTGCTTTTACCGACAATCAGTATATGCATTGTCGCAAAGCAAAACAGATGTGACGGCAAAAATTATGATACCGACTTTTCTGCGAAAAACAAGACTCACCCCGGAAGATTCCGTGCCGCGCACGGAGCAGGGAAGACGCCGTCTGCTGACCCGGTTCATCGTGACGGGGTTGCTTTTTTTGCTGCCGCTGGGCGTGCTGCTGTACGACTTCCAGGCGGAAATCGGACGCGGCATGGCAACCACCGCTTTGGAGCGTCAGGGCGTCGCGTATAGCCGTCCGCTGTCTGCCCTGCTGCTTGATGCGGTGCAGTCCGATGACGACCCTTCCAAGCAGCCTGCCGTCGCGGCGGACATGGCCGCGACGGCAGCGGCTGACCGCATTTACGGCAAGACGCTTGGCACGCACGAGGACTGGGAGCAGCTTCAAGCGGAGTGGGGACGGCTGCAAACGCCGGGCCTTGCCCCGGCGCAGGTGCGGGAGCGGCAGACACACTTTGAGCAGGGACTGGCGGACCTGCTGACCACCACCGGCAACACGTCCAATCTCGTTTTGGACCCGGACATGGACAGCTACTACACGATGGACTCTGCCATCACGCAGTTTCCGCAGATTGTCATCAATGCCGGCCAGACCAATGCCGCCGCCGCGCTTTTGCCGACCGGGTCCGCCGTTCTGCCGCCGGTAGACCAGGAGCGCCTCATCACCCTGCGCGGACAGATTCATGCGCCGATGGTCTCCGTGCGCTATGACATCGAGCAGGTGACTCGCGCGACGCCGTCTCTCCTGCCTGTTCTTTCCGGGCCGACGGAGACGCTAGACGCTGCCGTGCAGTCCTACATCGGCGCGGTGCAGGACGACATCAACAGCATGAGCCATCCTAAGACGCCGCCCTCGCCGCGCGGCGTTTACAGTGCGAGCCGGACGTATGACCAGGCCGCCCTTCACAGCCTGGACCGGCTTCTGGCCCAGCGCATGAACACGTTCTCGGAGCGGCGCGGGCGCGTGGACACCCTCGCAACCGTTTGCGCGTTTTTCGCGCTGCTGTTTTTTGCCGGCTTGTACCGGGTCACGATGCAGACTCTGCGGCAGGCGCAGGAAGCGGAGCGGCAGTGGGCGGAAGCCGCGTCCCGCGAAACGGACATGCGCCTGCAAACCGTCATCGCCAGTGTTCCCGTGGTCCTTTTTGCGCTGGACACGCGCGGCGTCTTTACGTTCTCCGACGGGCAGGGGCTGGCTGCGCTGGGACTGACGCCGGGGGAAGTGATCGGACGCTCAATTTTTGAGGTGTATGCCGGGGAGAGCGAGATGCTGGACCCGGTTCCCGTCGCCCTAGCCGGCAGTCCCCACACCTGGACCTACGAAGTGCGCGGGCGGCACCATGAAACCCACATGACGCCCCTGCGCGGCGACGACGGAACACTGACCGGCGTGGTCGGGGTGGCGTATGACCTGACCGAGCATAAGCGCCTGGAGCGGCAGCTCGCGCATCAGGCGTTCCACGATTCGCTGACCGGCCTGCCGAACCGCGCCTTGTTTCTGGATCGACTCACTCATGCGCTGGCGCGTTCGGAGCGGCAGGGGTCGGCAGTGGCCGTGCTGTTTGTGGATTTGGACAACTTCAAAGTCGTCAACGACAGCTTAGGGCATTCGGTGGGCGACGCCCTGCTGTCGGAAGTCGCGGCCCGGATCGGGGCCTGTGCGCGGGCCGGCGACACGGTCGCTCGCCTGGGCGGCGACGAGTTTACGCTGCTGCTGGAAGACCTGCCGGGCTGCGAGGCGGCGGAGGAAGTTGCCGCCCGCATCGCGGAATCGCTGGAAACGCCGCTGATTTTAGAAGGCCGCCCATTCACAGTCACTGCGTCTATTGGGCTGGCTTGGAGCAGTCTGCGGCACAGCGGCGGCGAGGCGGCACCGGCACCGAGCGGCGAAGACCTGCTGCGCGAAGCGGACGTTGCCATGTACCAGGCCAAAAACGGCGGTAAGGCCCGCTGGGTGGTCTTCAGCCGGGGCATGAACGCGCAGGCGCAGGAGCGCATGGAGCTTGAGGGAGATTTGCGCCATGCCATTGCCGGCACGGGATCAGGCGGCACGGGATCAGGCGGTGAGCTGCTGCTGCATTACCAGCCGATTGTGGACCTGGACACCGGCACGCTCATTGAGATTGAGGCGCTGGCACGCTGGCACCATCCTCAGCATGGCCTCATCCCTCCGCTCAAGTTTATTCCTATTGCCGAAGAATGCGGCATGATTTGTGACCTGGGCCAGTGGGTGCTGCGCGAAGCCTGCCGGCAGACCTGCCGCTGGCAGCAGGACCATCCGCTGGACCTTCCCCTGACTGTCGGCGTCAACCTGTCTGTTCGCCAGCTTGAGCATCCGGGGCTGGCCGCGCAAATCGCCCGCATTCTCGCCGAGACCCGGCTGCCGCCGTCCTGCCTGAAGCTGGAAATCACCGAAAGCGTGATGATGGGAAACGCCGACAAGACCATTGCCTGCCTGCGGGCGCTGAAGGCGCTGGGGGTCCGGCTGGCGGTGGACGATTTCGGGACCGGCTATTCCTCAATGGCGTATCTGAGCGCGTTCCCTCTGGACACGCTGAAGATTGACCGGACGTTTGTCAGCCGCCTGAACCAACCGGACGGACTGGCGATTGTGCAGGCCATTGTCACTTTGGCGCTGTCGCTGGGCCTGGAAATCACAAGCGAAGGCATCGAAACCGAGGCGCAGTGGCAGGCGCTTCAAGGGCTGGGGTGCCAGCTTGGGCAGGGGTACTTCTTTGCCGGCCCGCAAACCGCCGAAGCGCTGGAAGCCAGGCTCGCCTCCTTAAGCCAGGACGGCCGGCGGACGCAGACCTGGCAGGCCGCTGGCTCCTTCCGCCCCGCCGTAGAGCTGTGACGGCGACTCGCAAGAGGGGGATACAGGAACAAAGGCGTTCGCTTTCTCGTTCCTGATAATTCATCCAGGCTACCACTTGCTGCCGGTGGTAGCCGTCATGGAAGGCAATCAGCGCGGCCTGGGCTTCAATGGTAATTTCCCCAAGCTCGGTATGAGCGCCGCTTCGCGCCCACTGCTCCGGCGTTAATGCCCGCGGGAAAGCGACTGTCTCTGCCCGGCCTGCCGCGCAAGGCACTTCGCCGGATCGGCATGGGCGTAGTCGTTGTCAATGGCGACTTGTCCCTCGTCCAGCCCCTGCAAGACCGCGCTGTCGCTGTCGCGGGTCTGCATCAGGCGGCCTAGAAACACTTGGTCCCAGTCGGCGAGGTGGGCGATGACTTCGCGCAGGGTAAAGCGCTCCGGGTATCGCGTAGCGCGACTACTTCGTATCGGGCCGGTTGTCCCAGGCGGAACCCGCCACTTCTTCCAGCAGCTTCGCCAGAGCGTCCGGGGCCGATTCCAAATCAATCAGCAGGTAGCGGCGCAGTTTTTCGGGAAGCATGGTTTCTCCTAATTGGCGACAAACACCGGGGAACTGTCCGGCGGGTCGGCGGCGGACGTTTCCAGCGCCGCCAAGCGGGTGTGGATTTCGCCCATTTCCTGGTCGCCAAGCTGCTCCGCGCAGCCGGCGACGGTGCGCCGGCCCTGCTCGGCCAGCACCCGGCAGGCGTTTGGATCGGACACGGTTGCTGCGATGTCGCTGAGCGCCCGCAGCATCCGCAGATTGACCGCAACATCGGATTTGGCGTACAAGCGAATCTGCTCAAACGCCGACTCCACCAGCCGGTCAAAGCCAAGCCAGGGAACATACACCCGCACCGTCCCCGGCGGGTTATACAAAAGAGACGGCAGCGGCTCCCGCGAAGCAAACCGAATCAAAATGCGCGAAAGCTGGTCCACGCAGCTAATCGCCGTGCTGGGGTCGTTGACTGCCGGGGAGATCGCTTTTAGGGCAATGTCCACGATCTGCAAGATGCCGTACTCCACATCCTGCTGCAAAGTTCGGGTCGGTCCGATGTCAAACGACCCGCGCAGGTCCGCGAGAGCGGCGCGGGTCAGCTTGTGGCCTTTGGAGACTGTCATCAGCGGTACGCCCGCCGGGACAAAGTGGCCGACGCGGCGCAAAACGCGCACGGTCAGTCCGCTGCTCCGCGCCACCGCAACCAGCCGCACCGTGTTGATGTAGCGGACATAGCCGGACAGCTCGCTTAGGACCGGCACTTCGCGCGGGTCTTCTTCCAGCCAGGCATCGTGGGGCAGAATGCGGCTTTCGCGCAGCGGGCGGGGCATCATTTCGTCAATGATGCCCTCGGTTTCCGACGCGATCCGGTCCACAATGTAGTTGACGCTGACGGCCTGCGAAATGTGGTGGATAAAGTACAGCAGGCAGGCAACGCACAGCAGCGCCAGCAGCATCGCGCCCAGCACCGTCGCCACCGGCGCAAAGGGGCGCGGGAGGGAGCGGGCCGCCGGCATGGCCGCGACGCAGTAGGCGAATGTCCCGAGAAAGATGCCGAGCGTCTGCTGGGTCACGCGGTCCGACGAGAACGACACAATGATGCGCGGCGAGAACTGCATGGACGCCAGCGTCAGCGTCATCAGCAGGATGGCGAACACAATGGACACGACCGTCATCATGGCCGTGGCAATGCTGCCGAGAATCGTCTGCGAGACCTGCGGGTCGGCATGGGACGGAAACAGAACGTGCGGCACCCAGGCGCTGAGGATGGGGAACGCGGCTTCCAGCGTCGAAAAGATCGCTCCCAGCAGCCCCAGCGTCACGGCGATAATGAGCGGGCGCACCAGAAACCCGCCGCGCAGATTGTAGCCGACCTGCTCCACCAGCAGCGCCTGCCGGGTGTTTAAGAACGGCAAGTGATGACTCCCAGCACAGATTTTGTATGTCCATCCATGTTTAGGATTATAGCATACAAGTTACTGCGAAGGGATGTTCCAAATGCTGACCTCGCGGCTGCGGGAAGTCATCGTCGCTAAAACATGGTTGTCCGGGGAGAGCGCGAACGGCAGCAGGTAATCGCTTTGACTGCTGTACTCCAAAAGTTTCTTGCCCGTCTCCGCATTCCAGAGCGTGACTGTTTTGTCTCCCTGTGTCATCAACAGCCGGCCGTCATCAGAAAACTTTGTCCCGTATTGATGCGGAACCTGCTGGATGACCTTGCCTAGGCCAACATCCCAAAGAGTAAGGGTATGCCCTAGCTCGCGTGTTCCAGTGCCGTCATCACCACTGATAAAGAGACGTTTTCCCGTTGCAGAAAAGCTTATTGCGTCTGCCCATTTCAAGTTCATTGGGCAGGAACGTATCTTGTTCCAAGCAGATGTGTTCCAGAACGTAAGCGGCAGTCCCGCTCCCACTGTGGCAAACATTTTGCCGTCGGGAGAAAATGCGGACTGCTCTGCTCCGGCTGCGCCATTACCCAACGGAATTTGCGTTCCGGTCTTCGTGTCCCAGAGCGTGAGGCTCCCGCCCTGATCATCCGCATCCACTGCAAGAATGCTGTCATCCGGGGAAAAAACGCCGCCCGCCCAGTTATAAAGCGCCAGCGGGAGAATGATGGCTGTTGCGAGCTTATGCTGAGTGGTATCTATGAGCCTTACCCAAGCCGTCAGCCGCTTCTGGTGCAGGCCGACAGATTGCTCGGTGTTCTGGAAGCTGCGGCCCGCAAAAAACCGCCGGTCTTGAGAAACCGCAAAAAAGTCGCCCCCACCGTAGATATTCCTGTTTTGGCTTGTTGACAAGTCCCATTGCTCCACACGGCGGGTTGACCGTGTGAAGAGGATTCTGCTGTCCGAGGAGAAGAAAACATCAAAATTGAGGTAGCTTTGACTGCTCCTAATAATTCGCAGGCGCTGCCAGGTTGCCGTGTCCCAAAGTTCAACGCTGCGGGTCATGTCTGTACTCAGCGGCTCCGACTCAGTTTCAATCGCCAGCAGCTTGCCGTTGGGAGAAAACCGGGCCAAATCCGCAATGTCCGACGTGTGGAGGATGTGGTCTGGAACGGGCGGCACCTCCGCACGGCAGACGCGGCAGGCCAAAGCCAGCGCACCGAGGCTGATTGCAGCAAGATAACTCTTCATTGGAAGGATTGTAGCACAAATCAGCCGACGCGCCGGATATGGGGCAGGCCGCGCCTTAGCGTAATGATGGTCAGCTCGGGGCGGGTCAAGAAGCGCAGGGCGAGGCCGCTGATGCCGATGCCGCGCGTGACGTAAAGCTGGGTGCGGCCCGGACGGATGCCGATGGCCCGGCGCAGGCGACCCCGGCTGTAGTAGCCGTCGCTCATGCGGCGGCCCAGCCGCGAATGGGTATACAAAGGGCCGTACCAGGGCAGGCGGATTTGGCCCCCGTGGGTGTGGCCGGACAGCACCACGTCCACGCCGCGCAGCACGGCCTCAGCGACCGAGTCGGGAGAGTGCATTAAAAGCAGGATGAAAAGATCGTTTGGGGCATTTTGGAGGGCTTCGGCAATGTCGTCTTTGTCGTTCACGGGATCGTCTACGCCCGCGAGAACGATCTGTGCGCCGCCGCGCGAGAGCAGAACATGCTGGTTCATCAGGGGCGTGATGGCGTTCTCGGCAAGCGTCTGGGAGAACGCATAGGGGCGGACGCCGTTTTTATGCTCGGAGTTGCCGAAGACGGCATACACGCCGTCTTTGGCCTGGAACGCACGGGCAAGTTCCAAAAACGGCTGGGTGCCGGCAGGCGTGTGAACCAAATCGCCGGTGACGGCGACGAGGTCCGCCGGAGGCAGGTGCGTCAGCAGGGCGCGTAGGATGCGCTCCCGCCGGCCCATTTGCCGCATGTGCAGGTCGGAGATTTGAATGAGGGTGTAGCCGTCAAACGCTTCCGGCAGGCGCGGGGCGAACAAGTCCAAATGCACCGTTTCAATGGCATACGGCTCGGCCCCGGCGGCGTAAGCCAGCAGGCCCGCGCCGGCAGCGCCCGTCAGCAAGCCCAGCCCGCGCAGCAGTCGGCTCATTTTGCAGCAGCTTTCTGAATTGCAGAAGCTTTGGGAATTGCAGAAGCTTTGGGAGCGCATTCCGGCTTGTGGGCGACGCAGACCACAGACACGCCGAACGGCAGGTTCCAGGACTGGACCAGCCGCGTTTCCCACTGCGACAAAGACAGCAGCGCCTGGTTGACCGGCCCGGAGAAGTTGACCAAATTGGCTTTCTTTTCGCCGTCGGCCTGCCGCTGAGAGAACAGCTTGCGGGAAAACAGCTTGCGGGAAAACAGCTTGCGGGAAAACAGCTTGCGGGACAGCAGATTGCTGGCCTGGCGGTACACCCAGATCGGCGCAAACAGCATGGTCACGGTGTAGGAAAGCTTGTCTACCGAGAGGCCGACGCGCTGAAAGAGGTCTTTGAGGTGCGGCGTCGTGTAGCGGCGGAAATGGTGCAGGGCGACGTCATGCTCGCTCCACAGCGAGGAGAACGCCGGGACCGTGACCAGCAGCCGGCCGCCGGGCTTCAGCACCCGAAAAATTTCCCCGGCGGCGGCTTTGTCGTCGTCAATATGCTCAATGATGTCCATGGCCGTGACCACGTCAAACGCGCCGTCGGCGAACGGCAGACGCCGGACATCGGCGCGGGCCAGACTGGCGGGAGCGCCGCGCGTGACGCAGAACTGAAGGGCTTCCGGCGAAAAGTCCGCCCCAACCACCTCCCCGAACGGTTTCAGCTCGTCCAGCATTGCTCCCGTGCCGCAGCCGATGTCTAAAATCCGAAGCTGCCCGCTGCGCGGGTATTCTCGTTCCAGCAGGCTTGTAATCAGGTGCCGCCGGGCGACAAACCACCAGTAACGGTCCTCAAAGCGGTACATCCGCTCATATTCTTCATGTTTCATATTTTGGGATAAATGGAAGTGGGTGTTGAGGGAACAGATTTAAGCTGCCGGTGCATCCAGCGAATGCGTGACAAGTCCACAAGCATCTTGAAACCGTCGCGCACCATGCTGACTTTGGAGCCGTCTTTGTGGGACCAGCGGATCGGCACTTCGGCAACGGCAAACCCAAGACGCCGGGCGACAAACAGCGCCTCGCTGTCAAACGCAAAACCATCCAGCCGGCACTGCGAGAAGACCGCTTTTGCTGCGTCTGCCGTGAAGACCTTGAACCCGCACTGCGTATCTTGAATGCCCGGCACGGCGAGAATCTGCACGGCGGCGTTGAACCCGCGCCCAAGCTGCTCCCGGTACCAGGGCTGATGCACCAGCAGGTGCGAGTTCCGCAGGGGCCGCGAGCCGATGCCGATGGGGGTGGGGGTGTCCTGCTGCTGCATGGCCGCCAAAACAACTTCGTATTCCTGCGCCGGAGTGGCAAGGTCGGCATCACAAAACAGCCGCAGATCGCCGGAAGCCCGGAGCATTCCGTAGCGCACTGCGTACCCTTTGCCTCGGTTGCCGCCGTAGCTGAGGCGCTGCACGCTCGCTTCGGGATGCGTGGCCGCAAACTCTTCGACGACTAGTGCCGTGGCGTCCGTGCTGCCGTCATCCACCACAAGCACTTCAAAGCCTTCGCCCAGCGCTTCTTTTCGCGCCGCGAAATAATCCACGGTCGCGCGGAGGGTCAGCGGCAGCCGCGCCGCTTCATTGAAGGCGGGAATAACAACGGACACGGACATTATCGTCCATTATGGGCTTGAAAGAGCAGGAAAGTCAAGCGCAAACGTGTTGGTCTAAGTCATTACCAGGTAGCTTTCGCAGCGGCCAGATTTCTTCCAGCCAGCGCCGACTATGGCTTGCCTGGGTTTGAGTCGAGATGCAAGCGACAAAAACGCCCGGCCTCTTTTGTTTGGGACCGGGCGTTTGCGCTTACAACTCTTTTGCACGTCAGCGAAGAACCTTCAGCCGCTCCTTTGCCGCCGCCGTGCGCTCATCCCCCAGTTCCGCCGCCTTCTTGTAGGCCGCCTTTGCATCCATTTTGTCCGTCGGGTCGAGAAGAACCCCTTTGTAAAAGTAGACAAGAGAAGAAGACGGCTCATAGGTCATAGCAAAGTCAATCTCCGCCATTGCCCGCTTGTCGTCGCTAGTACTGGAATTCATAGCTCTTATCAGGTGTGTCATGGACTGTAGGACATTTGGGTCGTAGTCTGATCCATCAGTGCGGAAGTTCTGCGGCACGAGGTTCATCTTTCTGATGCAGCGTCCCTTTCTGCACAGATCAGCGACATGATTATACAGAGAAACGGCCTCTTGTCCCTGACCGTCTTGGTTGAGAGTCAGAATATATTCTGTCAGCAGATCAATGTCATAGTCCTCATGGTGGCCGTAAATGGCACTGCGGTAAAAAGCGGTGGCGGTTGTCAAATTTCCTTCCGCTACCGCGCATCGCGCCAACCCAAGCGTCGCGGTTTCATCGGTGAAACACGCCGCAAGCGCCTGTTGATAATCTGCTTTCGCCTCTCGTATGTTGCCAGCCTCAGCAGCGATGTTTCCGGCCTTGTCCAGCTTGGTAGCCAGGAAGGCATCACCTATCAGTGGCAAATCCGGCCCTGAAGGTGAAGCGGCCTTCACGCTTACCAAAAAATTGCCGAGAAGAATTGCTGAGACGCTGCATACGAGAGCAAGTCTGATTTTCATGTTCCTATCCTTTCTGATGCAATTAAGGCCGATATTGCTGGCCTGAGATGACAGTGATCCATTGAGGAAAATTGGTTGTATTTGATGGAGAAGGTGCTGTGTAGCTACCCGTTGCAGACCAATTGCTTGGTCCGCCGCTGGCGTTACCGGATACACTCCAAGTCGCAGACTGTATCGGTATCCAAACACCGCCATTCGGCTTATACATCAGCCAAGTGGTAAAGCTGTAGGAGATACTTGAGCTTGTCCATTGTGAACCGCCACTGTCGACATCCGGTACGGTCTCTTGACCCTTCGGATAGTCCCCGGAGGCTCCTATGCCACTGACAGACCACGAAGAGTCGCTGGCTTGCCCTGTCCAATTTCCGTTTGCATCGGTAGTAAAACCAATAGGGTATGGAAAACCTTTGTCGAGTCCCGTGCCTGGAGTAACCCAGGCGCCCTGGGCATTCTGTATTTTGATGGAGTAACTGGATGCTCCTGTCCCTGTCGGCGTCCGCGTAATAGTAGCACTTGGTGTGGAGATTTGTGCAAAGCAGCCCAACCCACCGAGGCTTGCAAAGGGGGCAGGCACCGATAGCGTGGCAGGATACCAAGTTGTATTTGCTCCAAAGTACTGCGATCCTGCCGAAGAGTCAACAAAGCCGACGACGTTAGGAGTACTTGTGCCATTAATCGGCACACTTTTTGGATCAATTCCCCAACTTGCCGTTGGCTTTTCCACAGTAATTTGGGGCGAACTCGCTGAGACATTCAAGACTGTCTTGCCGTCAGGAGCCGTCAGGGTGACAGCGCAGGTGAGGGTGAGGTTTTCCCCAGCGCTGTCATAGAACGCAAGCGGCGACACATTGATGCCTTTGCCGGACGTGTCCGTTCCTGACAAGTCCGTGCTGGCAAGCTGAACAAGCTGATTGTTGGCGGGGGGCTGGATGTTGGGATTGTAGGTCTTGAAGCAGGTTGCGGAGGGCTGCTTCCAGGTGTAGCTGGTAACAGTCCCAAGCGTACCGCTCAGGGCCCGCGTGATCTGCTGGCCCGTCAGCACTCGGTAGTCACCTTTTGCCGGGTTGTAGGTGCCGGTAGCGGCAATGGCGGGCGTAGTCGTGCTGACTGTGATAGGACCAACGCTTGCGCTGCAAGTTCCCGTGCCGACAAAAGAGGTGCCGTCCGGGTTTGTTCCACTCGGCCCGGCAGTTGCACTCGCACTGGCTGAGGGGGCAATGGTCACCGTAAAGGAACCGCTGCTGCCGCCGGGGTTGACCACATACTTGGTGCCGGTGACGGTGCCGACACTTGATCCCGTGATCCCGAAGTGGATTGCGGATCACTTTGCCCCAGCCCGTCATCGGCGGTGCCAGCCACGGCAGGAGTAGCGTTGCCATTGGCGTCTGTGCTGGTGTCACTGGCGGACGCCGTGGAGGTTTCGGTCACAATGACGC
>CAXUBO010000101.1:0-2309 GCA_964249345.1 uncultured Armatimonadales bacterium
TGTCGGCGTGCTCAGTGGGGGACGCTCGCCTGGCACGCCGACATGCCCGCCGGGAGCAGCGTCATCCTAGAAACCCGCTCCGGCGATGTCCCGCGACCCGACTCCTCGTGGAGCGCCTGGTCCGGCCCCTACACGCAGTCCGCCGGGGAAGCCATTACTTCGCCCCCGGCCCGTTTTTTGCAGTACCAGGCGCTCTTTGCCGGAACCAATATGCTTGATGCGCCGAAGCTAAACGGCGTGAGCGTGTACTACCTGCCGCGCAACCAGCCGCCGACGGTCAGCCTGTCCAAGCCTGCCGCCGGCGATGCCGTTTCCAAGACCGCCGACCTGCATTGGACGGCGAGCGATCCCGACAAAGACACGCTTTCCTACACGGTCTCCTACTCCGCCGACGGCGGCAAAACCTGGAAGCCGATCACGGCAAGCCAGTTGTCAGCGCAGACAAAGACCGTTTCCCCGGCCCCTCCCTCAGCGGTGACGGCTGCGCTGAAGAACGCACCGGCCGGCGTTCAGGCTCAGATCAAAGCCCAGATCGCCGCGAATGAAGCGGCCACTGCCGCCGCGTCCAAAACGCCCAAGTCCGCCGTAGATTTAAAAGAAACATCCTATTCCTGGGATACGACAACGCTTCCCGACGGCTTGTACCAAATTGAAGTCGTCGCTAGCGACAAGCCGAGCAACCCAGTCGGTGCATTAACCGCCAAAGCCGTTTCCGCGCCGTTTTTAGTCGCCAACGCCGCGCCGAGGCTTGCCATCGGGTCGCCGATAATCAGCGCCGACAAGAGCGTCACTCTGCATGGGACAGCCCAAACCAATCTGGCCTTTGTCCAGGCCGTGCAGGCGACTGTAGACAGCAGCGACCCGGTGGCCGCTTCCGCCGACGACGGCCTGTTTGACTCGACCCGCGAGCCGTGGACGCTGACGCTTGCGGCGCTTCCGTCCGGCCCGCACAAGATCGAAGTTCAGGCGCTTGACCAGGCAGGCAACAAAGCCGTGCAGACTGTCACTGTCACGGTTCCATAAGAAATCTGCAAGAAAGCCATGAACTAGGAAAGCCATGAAAATTGTCATGCCCGGCGGCAGC
Organism: uncultured Armatimonadales bacterium; assembly: GCA_964249345.1. Taxonomy (GTDB): domain Bacteria; phylum Armatimonadota; class Armatimonadia; order Armatimonadales; family Capsulimonadaceae; genus JANXMY01. The sequence goes on from CAXUBO010000101.1 coordinate 1,085, forward strand.
GGGCAAGTGGGGACGCTGCTGGCGCAGGCCTTTCAGCAGGACGGGCATGAGGTCGTTGTTCTGAGCCGCAAGCCCGCCAGAGCCCCCTGGCGCATCGCGCTGTGGGACGCCGCGACGCTTGGAGATTGGGCCGGGGAGATGGAAGGCGCGGACGCCGTCATCAACCTAGCCGGGCGCAGCGTCAACTGCCGGTACACGCCGGAAAATCGGCGGCAAATCAAAGACTCGCGGGTTCTTTCCACGCGCGTTGTCGGCGAGGCCATTGCTCAGGCCAAGCAGCCGCCGCCTGTCTGGCTTCAAGCAAGCACGGCGACCATTTATTCCCACCGCTACGACGCGCCCAACGATGAAACGACGGGAGTAATCGGCGGCGCGGAGCCGGACGTGCCGGAAACTTGGCGCTTCTCAATTGATGTCGCGAAGTTGTGGGAGCAGGCCGTGGACGACGCGGATACGCCGCGCACCCGCAAGGTCAAGCTGCGCTCTGCGATGGTGATGGACCCCAATCCCGGCGGCGTGTTTGACGTTCTGCTCCGCTTGGTCCGGCACGGCCTCGGCGGCACGGAAGGGGACGGACGCCAGTACCTGTCGTGGATACACGGCGCAGATTTCATTCGAGCGATATACTGGATCATGGAGCGCGAAGGTTTGGACGGGCCGATTAACTTGTCGTCCCCTGCCCCGGAGCCGAATGCCGAGTTTCTGCGGGCGCTGCGCCAGGCTTGGGGCATTCCATTCGGCCTGCCCGCGCCGGAGTGGCTGCTGGAAATTGGAACCTGGCTGCTGCGAACGGAAACCGAGCTGGTCTTGAAAAGCCGCCGCGTCGTCCCCGCCCGCCTGCTGGAAGACGGTTTTGCGTTCCAGTTCCCCGGCTGGCTTGAAGCCGCTGAAGACCTATGCCGTCAGTGGCGCAGCGCCCACAGCCTGCAACAACCGTAGGTACTGAGTTTGTTGCCCAAAATAGGATTTTTCATTATTTTTGCGATTTAGTTGACTTTCTGATTATTCAATGATACAATTCGCGCAAGGTTCCAAGTAGCAGACGAAGCAGCGCTAAAATTTTCCTAGCGCTCGCTTTAGGAATCAAGGCCGAAAGGATTATCTTCATGAAAATCGGTTTGCATGGGGGGGGGGTTGCAATTTTTGAATTGTTAAGTTTGGGTGGAACGCTGTATCAAGCATTCCATGCTAGGGCGCAGGGATATTTTGGCGGCGCAGGGACGAT
>CAXUBO010000101.1:2319-16300 GCA_964249345.1 uncultured Armatimonadales bacterium
CACCCCCCCAGGCCACCCCGCCCGCACCTCCCCGCACCCAGGCGGCGGCGTGGCAATATTTGCAATCTTAACTTTGGGTGGAACGCTCTCTCAAGCAGTGCCTGCTAGGGCGCAGGGCTATTTTGGCGGCGGATGGACGATCACGCACACGAACGCAGGCACTGTAACTTCTCAGGGCACAAACCCTGACGGCACATCGTTTGGTCCGACGACATCGCCTTGGCCTTCCGACTGGACAGGAATGGGAACCACATATGTTTGTCCTCCGAACTCATCTGCAACGCTTTCCACTTCTGGGTCGGTGACTTACACCTTCACCTGGAATGGAGGCTTTTTGAACCTACCACCGCCAAGTTCGCTTTGGGTGCATGAAACATCCAGTGCTTCTTGGGGCGCACGCGGAGACCTTTACGGCTCTCAAACGGGGAATGAAGACGATGGTCTTGATGGAACGCCCGTTTACACCTCCTCACCGGACGGCTCACAGATCAGCGAATCGTCCAGCGGAAGCAAATGGGTGCAGGAGGATTCGTCGAGCGGCCAGTTTAGCGTGACAATTTCCGGCTCTGCCGGAGTCGACTTATCCCAGCCGCCGCTTGCCCCTGGCGAAGACTGGAACGGTGCCTATGAGTTTGGTTATTATGGATTTGGCGCGTCCGCAAGTCTTGCCGACCGCACAATCATTACGAATGACCAGATTGAAACCTCGTACTACAAAAGCACTGATTCAAGCACCACGGCAACCACTGCCACTCCACACCAGCGTGCTTCGGACGGTTCTATTTCTACGGATAGTGTTGTTACTTGGAACGGCGGCCTAAATACTACACCCCAAGGCTGGGGTGTAACAGACAGTGCGTTTCATGCTAATGCTCCTTTCAACTCGACGACCTATTCTTGGACGGCAACAGACGGCGGTTTTGACTACGGGTCAGGTACGGGTCCCAACGACCCAGAAGCTCTTTTCTCCGTTTCTAAGCCGGATGAAAGCTCGTTTCCGCTTTCCGTAACGATCAAAGTTAAAGCCACCGGAGATCAGGAGGGTGAAAAGGATGGCAACTCTTTTACTGTCAATTACCACCTGCCGCTGGAGAAGACCCAGCATCTCTCAACCGTAAAGAGCGGCGCGATCCTTCAGACATTAATGGAAGAGATTGCACCAGGGGATGAAGAACTGATCAAAGCCAGAAGCGCGACGAAACTTGATGTCGGAGGGGCTGTGGATGGTGTTGCCGCTATCTTCACTTTCACGGGACAAGAGGAACTCGCCTTTGTGGCTGAACTCGTTAAGTCATTTGCGGCGTTCACAAAGTTGGAATACGACGTTTCCGGTGAAGACGCTTACGATGGCGGACAAAACAGTGGCGCGGAATGGCTCACTGCCCTTTCCGACAATGAGGATGGCTATAACGTCGTTCATGTGCCGAATTGCCCGGCGGCAGGCCGCGCAGACGGATGGCTGTTCTGCAAATTATCGCGCTGCGTCGTCGCTCATAACCAAGACGATACATGGCAGGCAGACGGATACAATAGCCATGGATTCGACGGCAACAGCAACCATATCGTTACAGCTCATCAAACGATAGATGTGGAAAACGAGCCTTTTTACTATCAGTACAAACCCATTCCGCCCAACTGGCCTGATAACCCGTGGCCGCCAATTTCTCCGACTCCTGTTGGCCCTGCACAGGTACTCCCCCAGTAATCAATCTGCGTGAAAAGCCGGAGCGATCTTCCGCTCCGGCAGGAAGGAGTTCATCTCAATGTATTGTGCCTCAAAGTCACTCAAGCGTCATCTCTTGATCTCCGTTTTTCTGAGCGCGTCAGCAGTCATAGCTTCTTTGGGTTCCGGCAGCCAAGCTCAATCTGTCCCTCTCCGCAAGACGTCTCGCAATATGCTGGGGCGGCCTCTTCCGGGCACAAACCAATGGATGACCTGGCCCTGGACTACGGCTGGCTTGCCCTACATCATGGCTGAACGTACCATCATGCGGGAAGCGATGACTGGTAAAGGAGGTGTTGCTCCTGTTCTTGCCAAATACCGTACAGCGGCGATGCGCTCTCCTGCCGACCCGTTCAAGCAGTTCTGCTGGGCTTTTACTTCTATCGGCTACACAAATCCACACAACTATATTGACGCGGATGCGCTGCGGGCATTGGAAGGCGTCGATCCGGGGAACATCCGAGAATATACCCGTATCCGGTACTATATGGTGATGCGAAACCCGGTAAGACATCCCGATCTGGGCCCGGTTGCGGAGCGGCTCTTGAAAGCGGAGCCGCAAGACACGCAGATCAGGAACCTTTACATCAACGATCTCAGCAACCACCGAGAAGGGCTTGCCAAAGCCCTCACGTTGGCAAAAGCAGAGGTATCGGTCGCGCCGAAAGATGCTTCCGCTTACAGCATTCTGGCGGGTGTTTATGAGAACATGTTCTTGTTCAGCAACAAAGCCGCTGACCGGGATGCTGCCGTGCGTGAATACCAGCACTATTTGGCACTAGCTCCAGCTTACGATCCATTCCGACACGACGCAACTTACCTGATCAAGCTTCTTAAAAGCCGACGTACGACTGGCTAGAGAACGGCAAAAAGAAAACCCCCAGGGCAGTAGCCCTAGGGGTTTGTTCTGTTTTCGCTCGCACTACCCGGCTCTTCTCGCTACACAGAAAGAAGAACCGAACTTTTGCGATAGAAACTTAGAACTTGAGCTGGAACTGGCCGACTGCGACGCCGCCATCTTCCTTGCCGCCGGCGGCGGTGGGGTCGAAGCCGGTGCCTTTGTCATCGTAGTGAACGATCTGGTACAGCAGCTTGATGCTGGCCGTCGTGCTGATTGAGTGGCCGATGCCGATGTTGACATAGCTCTCATGCGGCCGTCCCGCCGCCGCAAGCGTGCCGGCGTTGTTGTTCAGGCTATACAGAACGTCCTCGTAGCCCAGGTCCAGGCCGTAGGCGCTGCTCAGGCCGTAGTTGAAGCCGACCTGATAGTGATACAGGTGGTCGCCCTGCTGAAGCGGAGAGTTCTCCAAAGAACCGTTGGAGTTCTCGCCGTAAGCCGCTTTGTAGCTCTCGTAGTCAGCCAGCAGGCTCAGCTTGGGCGTGAAGGCGAACTTCGCCGACACAACCGGGCCGCGCACGTTGGTCGGGTTGGTCCAGGCACCGACACGTCCCCAGTAACCGGGCGCAGAGAACTGCGGTCCAATATACTGGTAGCCGCCTTTGAGAGTCAGTCCGCCGAAGGCAGCGCCGATTTGATCGTCCGTGGACACATAGCGGAAGCCGTTGCCAGAGTTGTTGAAGCCTTCGTTGAAGCCCTGCGCGGAGACCGTGTAGGAAGCGTCAACCAGCAGGCCGCCCTTCTTGATGCCGGGCAGGCCGAACGGCAGAGCGCCGTTGAAGTCCGCGCCGTAGACGGTCAGGCGGTTGTACTGTGCGTTGTGGCCGTTCGTGTTCGGGTCAGTCAGACCGTCATTGACGCCCAGGCCGTTCAGGCCGTTGTTGGTCAAGCCGAACTGCTCCAGCGTGAAGCCGAGCGTCGCCGCTTCCGGTGCGCCGAAGGTCGCCCGGACGCCGTAGCCCTGGTTCAGAGCGGCGGCATGGTTTGCGGCGATGAGGCCGCCGGGACGAGTCTGCGGGTTGCCGCCGGTCAAGGTCTGATAGACATTGCCGGTGTTGTATGGGTCGCCGGCGTTCACCGTGGTCAGGACCGTGCCGGAGGAGCCGCCGTAAGGCTGCGAGAACTGGTCGGCGCTCATCTTGACGGCGAACGCATTGACCTTTGCCGGACCGGCCTTGAGGTTGATCGAAGCGCCGTCGCCGATGATGTCACCGGAGTCAGTCTGGGTCAGGTTCGTGTAGATGTCGGCATCCACCTGCTTCAGCGTGTACTTGGTGTACTGGTTGCCGAAGCGGCCAATCAGTAGCTCACCGCCGCCGAGGGGTCCGAGCTTGACGGCGGCATCAACGTATGCTTTGTAAACATTTGCATACTCGTTGCCGGCGGTCAGCAGGCCGGGGCGAAGCTCAGAAGGGGTCAAGCCGCCGGCGGAGTAGCCGGGGAACGCCGCCGTGTTGCCGACCTGGCTCAGGTAGTTGCCGAAGTCCAGGTCCACGTTTGCAGTCGTGGTGTCGCTCAGCTTGCCTTTGAGGTGCAGCAGGATGTCCTCGTAAACGTCCGAGGAGGCCAGCAGGCGGTTTTGGGTGCCGGTCGCGCCCTGATACACGCCGTTTTGGTCAAGAAACGGCAGGTAGTTCACGCCGTTGCGGCGGCGGGACGCATCGGCCTCACCGATGACGTTGATTTCGCCGGTGATTTTGAGGCGGTCCTGCTCGGTCTTGACCGCCCCCAGGATGCCTTCGTCGCGGCCGACCCGCGCTTCCAGCGCGTCAAGACGCGCGGTGTTGGCGGCGACATCCACGCCGAGGCGTGTCAGTTCCGACTGAAAGCCGGCGACAAGCGCCTGAAGCGCCTGAATGGCTTGGGTGTTGCCCTGAATCTGGGATTCAAGGCCGCTGGGATCAAACGGCGCATTGGGCTTGTTCATCTGGGCCAGAAGGCGGGCGATGGCAACGGCGAACTCATAGCGGGTCATCGGGCGGCGGCCACCGTAGGTGCCGTCAGGGTAGCCGATCACAATGCCGGCCTTCTGGAGAGTGTCCACCGACTGGTACGCCCAGTGGTCGGTGGGAACGTCAGCGAACGGGCCGCTGGCCTGTGCGTGAGACACGGAAGGCAGGCCGATAAAGGCAAGGCCCGCCGCCGCGAGAAGCACTAAAGACTTCTTCATAGAGTGTTTCTCCTATGCAGCATTTAAGCTGCAAGAATGTCGTGCATCCCGGCGCGTTTCCTTGTCGCCAAGCCGAACCGTCTGCACCTCACGGCAGAGCGCGATAGGCTGACTGCGGGCATCCGCTGTTTTCCTCCAAGTATCCATGTTGCCTTGAAGGTCTGAAGCGTTTGCCTGCCGTCTCGCGTGTCGCGGTGCTGCTTGGTGCGGCCAGTTCCGCTTGCTGTGCGCGTTGGGCCGTGCCGGATGCGTGCCGCTTCATCACCATTGAGAGAGCGGCAGGGGAGTGCAGCGATCAGGGGCTGTTCCCAACTTCTGTGACAACCAGTTTTGCGGTTTGTTTCAGAAGTTACGCTTTTTTATCCAGTTATTTCAAAAAATAATCTTTTTTCACTTATTTTTCACAGTGCTGGGTTTTCAGAATGCTGGGAAAAATAATCTTCCGCCAGTAAAAGTGCGGCATAATCATCATAGGGGACTTCGGGAGAGCGCATTCCCGGCGGCAAAAGACGGCGCCAGCCGGGCGCGGGGTTTTCCTGCACATACCGTGCCCGCGCCCGCACAGAGGTGTTGAACTCGTTGACGACTTCCAGGGGAAGCTGCGGGAACGTCTCGGTCAGGGCTTTTCGCAGCGTCGCGCTGTGGGTGGCATTGCCGAGCAGCAGCCGCGCGATTTCGGGCCGCTTCCGTAAAATCTCCCCGACCGCCAGCGTCAGCCGCTCTGTTTCCACCACGCGCCGCTCCAGGCAAACCGGAGCCATGCCGGGCTGCTGCGGGCCGCGCACGACCGCCAGCCCGCATTTTGCGCGTCCGGGGTCAATGGCGAGGAGGGAGGTTTTAACTTCCGCTGACATGAAAATCCAGGTGCAGCAGGTCGCCGCTGTAGGTGTCCTGATGGACGGACGCCGTGATCTTGGCACCAGAGCCGGCCTGCTGGATTTGTTTGACCAGCCCAACCCAGTCCTGGGTCTTGATCGGCTGGCCGACCAAAGGCTCTCCCGACTGCGGATCATGCACCGGGATGATGCCGCGCTCCAGCGCCACCGGGCGGACCTGCTCGGTCAGGAACGACTGAAGCTGCTTCAAGATCACGTCTTCCGGCTGGCTGCCGTTTACGGTGCCGTGCGCGATTATCGTACCTTTGCTGAACACGAGGAGGTTGCCGTAAGGGCGCAGGTCAAGCTTCACCGGCTCACCCCGGAACGTGTTGTAGCGGGCGTTCGCCACCACGACAATGCTTGGCAGGAAGCCGCCCTGCGCGGCGATGTTCTCAGACAAGGCATCCAGCGCCGCATCCCGCGCCGCCGCGTTGTTGCTGAACGCCTCGCCCAGCGCGGGAACGATAATCGCCGGGGCATCATCCGGGCCGCCCGCGCCGTGCTGGCGAGCGGTCAGCTCCACTTGGTCCAGAAACACCGACAGCTCGCGCCGCAGCGCGTCCGGCTCCTGCTGGGCGGAAACAACGGTGCGCCCCAGCTCTTCCTCACGCCGAAAGATCAGCGCTTTGCCCTGGGACGCTTGCAGCAGGTTTTCCTGCGCTTTGTTTTCGCTGGCGAGCTTCACGTTCTGCGTATGCAGCGTGTCCTGCTGGATGCTCAGCGCCAGCAGGGCCTTGTTGGCCCGAACGACCTCGCTTCCAGCGGCCTGCGCCTGACGCCTGGCTTCCTGCACCCCGGCGCGGGCTTGACGCACCTGTGCCTGCGCCGCTTTCAAATTGGACCGCGTGCTGCCGAGGCCGCGCTGGGCGTCAAATAGATGCTGCTGCGCGTCAAACAAACGCTGCTGCGCCTCAGCAAGCGCCTCCTGCCGCGACGCCAGCACGGCCCGGCTTTGGGACAGCACGGCTCGGCTCTGGGTCAAGATCGATTTGGTTTCGCTGAGCTGCCCGGACACTGCCGCCAGCGCTTTTTGCGCGTCGGCGGCTTTTACCTGGGCAGCGCGGGCGAGTTTTTCATCGGCGTCCGCCTGCCGCGCTTCAGCGGCGTTTCGCCGCAGCAGCGCCTGATTTCGGTCCGCCAAGTCGCTGTTCGCCGTTAAAAGCTGCGGCCCGCGAATCAGCGCCGTCTTGAACGAGTCGTTCAATGCCACAAACAGCGCCAGTGTCCCGACCGCGATTACGCCGCCGGACACCACCGTCCAGAGCATGGCCGTGTGGCGGGGGCGCAGTCCAAAGGTGGAATGTCGCTTTTTGCCGATATAGCTGCCCAGGCGGTCGCCCATGTAGGCCGTGACGCCGCCCATAGCAAACAAAATGAATGCGAAGAACGCAATCGCTCCCATTTTATCCTAATACCCTCGTCTTATCTCGCTCGTCTTATCTCGCTCGTCTTATCTCGCTCGTCTTATCTCGCTCGTCTTATCTCGCGGCTTTCCAAATAAGACACGACGCAATAATTAGCCCCAAAATATTCGGCAGCCAGGCCGCAAGCACCGGCGGGACGCCGCCGCCCTGCGCGATGTTGCTCATGGTCATGTAGAGGACGTAATAGCCGAGAATTACCGGCAGCGCCCAGACTGCTCCCGGAACTTTTGCAGAACGCGGCGAGCGCATCCCAAGCGGGGCGCCGACCAGCCCGAAGATCAGGGCCGAAAACGGCAGCGACGTTTTGAACCAGAGGCTGACTTCCGCGTTCAGAATATCCTCGCGCTTGCCGCCTTCCGCCTTCAGCCGGCTGATCTGCCGCTGCAAGTCGCTGAAGTTCAGCGTCTCCGGGTCGCGCTGCAAAAACGCAACATCGTCCGGGGCTGTATGCAGGTCTGTAATTTCCATTGCTGCGAAGGACGAAATGCCGCCCGGCGACCTTAAAAGCGCCTGCGTTCCGTTGTGCAGCGTCCATGACCGAAAATTCGTACCGTGCGCCTGCGCCCGCTCCGCGTAGAACAAAGAAGCCGGCTGCCCGTCGGACCCATACACGACAATGGTTACCTGGCGCATGGCTTTGGCCTGGACATCGTACCCACGCTCGATATGCACCGTGATCAGATTGCCGTTGGTGCTGCTGGTGAAATCAAACGGCTTGTTGGACTCGCCGAGATACTTTTCGTAATGTTCTTTGATGTCATCCACCTGCTGATAAGCGCGGGACGCCACCTGGTCATTGAAAACGTAGCCGACGCCGCTCACCAAGAGGCCGAGCAGAACCACCGGCAGGATCATGCGCTGGAACCGAATGCCGCCCGCAAACAGCGCCACCGCCTCGCTGTCCCGTGACAAACGCTCGAAGCCCAGCAGCGCCGCCACCAGCATCGCCAGCGGCAGGGTAAACGGAATCAGCTCCGCAAAGTCCCAGCCCATGAACTCCAGCACAACCCACTGGGAAAGGCCGGTCTTGAGAAACCGCGTCGCCGCGATCAGCGGCCCCAGTGCAAACAGCAGCGTGGAAAACAAGCCGATGCCCATCAGCAGGTTCGGAACGACATCCAGATAAATGAGCCGGTCCAGCAGCTTCGGACGCAGGGCGTTTGCAAAAGCACTCATCGAATTGTTCTCACAGCGTCAGCGTGCCTCCCGGCCCGCGCCGCAGGGCCAGCGTCGTGTTCTGGCCCAGATAGTATTTTTGCGCGATGGGGTCCATGATCAGCTCGTCGGAGGTTCCTGAAGTTTTCACTTCGCCTTCCGAGAGAATATACGCCCGGTCCGTGATTTCCAGCAGTTTTTGGACGTTGTGGTCTGTAATCAAAATGCCGATGCCGCGCCCTTTCAGGTCGCGGATGATGATCTGCAAGTCGTCAATGGCAATCGGGTCCACACCCGTGAACGGCTCATCCAGCAGAATAAACGCAGGCCGGGTCGCCAGCACTCGCGCGATTTCAATGCGCCGCCGCTCCCCGCCGGACAACCGGGCCGCAAGGAGGTGGCGCTTTGAGGTCATGTCCAGGCTTTCGAGCAGGTCTTCCAGCCGCTCCTTGCGCTCGGTTTGGGTCAGCGGCAGCATTTCCAGAATCAGCATGATGTTCTGCTCGGCGGTCAGTCCCCGAAACGCGCTCGGCTCCTGGGCTAAGTACCCAATGCCTTCCTGGGCGCGTTTGTACATGGGCAGGCGCGTGATGTCTTTGTCGTCTAAAAGCACCCGCCCGCCGTCGGGCTTGACCAGGCCGACCATCATGTAGAACGACGTTGTTTTGCCCGCACCGTTTGGCCCCAGCAGCCCGACAATCTCGCCCGGCGCGATGTCTACCGAGACGCCGCCCACGACTTTGCGGCCCTTGTAAGTTTTTTGCAGCCCTTCGGCCCGTAAAATTGGCATGGTTATTCCAAACGAAGCTCTATGCTCTCGTGGCCTTCGAATATCTCTACCAGCGTCTCAAAGAGCGTTTTGACGTGACCGGCCTCATAACGCTGCTGAAAGTCCGGCAAGTTCTTATAGAAAGTTTGAGTAGCTTCCAATCCAAGTGTCTGACGCGAGACTTCCGATGCCTTCCAAACAACAATGAACCTTTCCGGCGTCCCATAGCCGCCGTAGAGAATATCATCCAGCGCGTCCAGGCTGTTGCCCTGCCATGCCGAGTTCGGGATAAATGCATTGATACTGGCGACAATTTCCGGCCAGGTACGCGCTTCACTGCCGTCAATAAGGTAGGTAGGAGTTTGCATTCTCGGCGAGGTCAATGTTTCCATGCGATTTCCTCTTGCTTTACAGTGTCTTTCTTAGCGAATACGCCAAAACGAAGGCTGCCCTGCATCTCCATAATGCGTGTTGGTATAGTATAGTTCGCCGGTTGTCGTGTTTTGCACGATGCGGCGCGGGCCGCGCGTTGACACTCCTGCGGGCGGCGCAACATCATATTCCAGATAGCCGTCTGCCCCTAGTGTTCCCGGCAGCGCGTCGCCGTTCCTCGTCGGCAGGTTCCGATACGGCCTTCCAAAGACGCCGTGGTATTGCGGATGAAGCCAAAGCGGCCTTGTTCCTGCGTCTATGTGACTTATCGCACTGACGACTGCGGCTTCTTCACTGGCGAGCAAGCTTCCCGGCATCAGCCAATTTCCGGGCGCGGGCATCCCTGCTCTCCTCCATTCCTGCTCTCCATCCACCTTATTATTTCAAGCACGCTCTGTTGATGCTACTGCGCCGGCGTCAGGGTGATATGGCCGGCCCCGGTCGCGATTTTCGGGTAGTCCGGCCCTGCGCCCAGCAGCACCGTGAAGGTCTCAAACGTGGACAGGGACGGCTCGGCGAGAAAGCCCGATTTTGTAATCCATTTGACATGCCCGGTGAACTTCATGCTGCCGCCGCTTGGGCGCGTATTGTCCGGCAGATAGACGGCCCGGTCGGAATCCACCTCAAAGTCCTCGCTTTGCAGCGGCTGGCGAATGTGGGCGATCACCTGCGAGCCGGGGACTGCGCCGCCTTCCGCGACGGCCTGCTGCAAGCCCGACGCTCCGCTTTTACCGCCGGGCCGTGTGTAAGCTTTGATGTCGGCGGCATAAAGATCATAATTGTCCGAGGTCATCTTGGCGTGGCCCATCAGATGCAGGAGACGAGAATCGTAAGTAGCCTTGTCAAAAACAATGTCCACTTTTCCGATATGGGTTTTCGCGGTATCGCTTTGTGCGGAGAGGAGGCCCGCAAGCGACGCCAGCAGCGCTCCGCCCAAGAGTATTTTCAAACTGGTTTTCCGCACTCTTTGTTCCTACTTCCGGCTTCTAAAGCGCCACCGCTGCATGACCGCCGCCCGTGATGTAAATTGTTTTCAGGCCGGTGTTCGCTTCCATGCGCGGGGCCTGCATCGTTGCGCCGTTCTTGCCGTTCCGGTAAAAAACGTGGCCTGTGGCAACAATTTTGTTTGTGCCTGCATACCAAACCATTGTATCCGCCGTCATTTTGGTTCCCGGCTCCGTTAAAGACTTTACGACGACGCCGTCTGTGCCGGTCACGGTGATAGATTTAGCGGCGTCGCCGCCGTGGGCATGAGGTGCGGTCAAAACTGCCCCAGGAGACCCATTCTGGTACAGCCTCGCCCAGACGGAGTTGAGCGTCCCACTGATCCGGCCATCCTGCAAAGAGCCGTTCAGAGAGTCAGCCCGCAGCTCGTACAGCGGCTTGCCGGGACGTTTCGGGTCCGGCAGCGAGAAAGCAAACTTGGTGCTGACCCCGCTCAAAGCCGTCGGGGCATTCTTGCCGGGCATGATTTTCGCAGGCGCAGTTTTCGCGGGAACATTTTTGCCGGCCCGCGCGTCCTTTGGCGGAGCTGCTTTTAAGACCAGCCCGCCGATGCCCAGCGCACAAAAGGCGGCGGAAAAGGCGGCGGAAAAGATTACGGCACGTTGGTTTGTTCTCATAAGTGTAGTATACTGGTATACGCGAAACCGCCGGCAAAAATTAGCCGCGTTCGCTTGAAACTTCTTTGCAGCACCTGAAACTTCTTTGTGACACAAGCGGATACACAAGAGTTTAACACAGAACGCCGCCCTTTAGCAACCACCAAGACTTTCACAAGATTTTTACAAGATTTTTACAAGGAGAACGAATGGCACGAGCAGTAGTGACCGGCGGGGCCGGCTTTTTGGGATCGCATTTGTCGGACCGGCTTCTGGCCGAAGGGTTTTCCGTGGTCGCCGTGGACAATCTTGTTACCGGCAGCACGGACAACATCGCGCACCTGCACGGCAATCCGAACTTTGAATATGTGGAGCAGGACATCATTCAGCCTTACACAGTAGACGGCCCGGTAGATTATGTGTTCAACTTCGCCTCCCCGGCCAGCCCCGTAGATTTTGCGAAGATACCGCTGGAAATACTCTTAGTCGGCTCGGCGGGAACACACAACACCCTGGAGCTGGCCCGCCAAAAAGGGGCCCAGTTTTTGATGGCGTCTACGTCGGAAGTCTACGGCGACCCGCTGGTGCATCCCCAGCCCGAAGAATACTTCGGCAACGTCAACCCGCACGGCATCCGTGCCGTCTACGATGAAGCGAAGCGCTACTCGGAAGCTGTGACATTTGCCTACCGCCGCAAGTTTGGGATGGACGCCAAAATCGTTCGCATCTTCAACACCTACGGGCCGCGCATGAGACTTGACGACGGCCGGGTTGTCCCTGCATTTGTCTCGCAGGCGCTGCGAGGCGAGCCGCTGACAATTCTCGGCGACGGCAAGCAGACCCGTTCGTTTTGCTATGTTTCGGACCTGATTGACGGCATTTATAAATTGTCGCAGTCGGAGCAGTCCGGCCCGATCAATGTCGGCAATCCCATTGAGCGGACCATGCTGCAATTTGCCGAAGAGATTCTCAAAGCGACCGGCAGCAAGAGCGAAATCACTTATTTCCCGGCGACCGCCGATGACCCAAAGCAGCGCCGCCCGGACATCACGAAAGCCCGCACCCTCCTGGGCTGGGAGCCGCGCGTCGCGCTGGAAGACGGCCTCAAAGACACAATTGCGTACTTCAAAACAAAACTGTGATTTAACGGTAATGTATGTTAAGATGACGATGTGACGTATCACACAGACCGTTTCGGAAAAGCAGGGTAAAGTTAATCCACTGACCAACTTCATTCATTGACCAAAAAGCGCCAAAGCAAAGCAATAAAGTGATTGGGAGGCGCGGAGTCCACCCTGCGCCTGATTGCCCGTTCTGCCGACAATGCAGACAGAAGAACGGACTCTCCGTAAAGAGGCAACCCCGACCGTGCAGCTGCGACAAGAGAACCAACAGCGTCAGATTCAAGCGCAAAAGCTTGCGCCGCATTTGATCCAGGCTAATACCCTGCTGCAATGCTCCACCCTGGAGCTGCAGCAGATTATTGAGCAGGAGCAGCAGGAAAACCCGGCCCTGGACAGCCTGGACGAAGGCCGGGAAATCCCCGCCGAGGCCGGCTGCCGCCTGTGTCCCGGCAGCCGGATCGGCTCCTGCGCGTCCTGCCCTTTCAGCCGCAGCTCCGGCGCAGCTTCCGGCAGCTTGGATGACGGTGATGCCGGCCTGTCGCTGGCGGAGTCGCAGGCGATCTCGGCGGCACGCGGCGAGGAAACCCCGGAAGAAGAGCGGCTGGCGGCGCAGGCGGAAAGCGAGTTCGGCCAGTTCGGCGGCGAAGACGGACTTGGGAGCAGCGGTGAGTTTGACCCGCTTCTTCTCGCCCGCACTCAGACAACGCTGAACGATCAGCTTCTTCTGCACTTGCGGGCGACTTCGCAGAGCCAGGAAGAAACGCTTGTCGCCGAGTATCTGGTGGACAGCCTGGATGAGCGCGGCTATTTGCAGATTGACATTGATGAAGCCTGCGCGGTGCTGCGCGTCCCGTGCAGCCTCCTTACGTCGGGAATTGAGCGCCTGCAAAATTGTGATCCGCCAGGCGTCGGTGCCCGCGACCTGCGCGAGTGCCTGCGGCTGCAAATCCGGCATTTAAAGGAAGAAAGCGGCGAGAACGCCGCCGACCCGGTCGCGCTCCAGATTTTGACTGACCACTGGGACGCTTTAATCCAGCATCGGTACGCGGCCCTAGCCCGCCGGCTGGGCGTCACGCTGCGGCGCGTGGAAGCGGCGGTCGCCTTCATTCAAACCTTGCAGCCGAACCCAGCCGCTGCTTTCCGGGTCCCGTGGGACCACACGCAGAACGGCCAGAGCCGGAGCATCCGCCCGGACGTTATCATCCGGCGCAGCGGCATCGGCTTCACGGTTGAAGTGCTGGGCTTTGATAACACGTCGCTCCAGATCAACCCTTATTACCGTGGGCTGTATGATTCCATTCGCTCCGGGACGGCGGACAGCGCCCGCCCTTCCGCCGATTCCCAAAAGCTTTCCGCCGATCACCAGAAGCATGTCATCGCGTATGTGGAGCGGGCTAACATGTTCCTCAAGAACTTGCAGCAGCGCCGCCGGACGATCCAGAAGATTACCCAGGCGCTGATTGAGTGTCAGCAGGGATTTTTAGAAACCGGCCAGCGCTCGTTCCTGCGTCCCCTGACCCGCACCCGCCTGTCCAAAATGGTGGAAATGCACGAGTCCACGGTCAGCCGCGCCCTGCTGTATAAGTATGTCCAGTTGCCGACACAGGAAGTGGTCTCCTTCGACATCTTTTTTGAGAACGCCGTCACCATCAAAGGCACCATCGCCGCGCTGGTGTCCGAAGAACCCGCCGACGCCCCCTTAAGCGACCAGTCTATCGTAGACGTGCTCAGCGAGCGCGGCATGAGCGTCGCCCGCCGCACCGTGGTCAAATACCGCGAAGAAATGCGTATCCCCGCGTCTTATTTA
>CAXUBO010000102.1:0-2536 GCA_964249345.1 uncultured Armatimonadales bacterium
GCGGCGGCGGCTACGGCGGCGGCGGCAGCGACCGCTACTAAGCGATCTAAAAAAGCCGGGACATTCCAAATAGAATGTCCCGGCTTTTTTATTTTTGAAAACGCTTGACTTAGAGCGCTCTAAGTTCAACATACTCTTAATTATGCCTACCCAAGAGATGACCGTCAAAGACGCAGCAGCAGGCAAGGACGCACTGACTATTCAAGAAATGGCTCGGCAAAGTGGCCTGAGCGAACACACATTGCGCTACTACGAGCGGATCGGCCTGCTGACGCCGATCCCGCGTGACGGGAGCAGCGGACACCGCCGGTACTCTGCCGACATAGCGGAAGTGATTGAAAGCCTGTCCTATCTGCGCGGGACGGGGATGTCTTTGGAAGACATCCGGACACTTCTGCATCTGCGGCAACAGGGCAGCCTCGCCGCTAGGGAGCAGAAAGAACTGTTTGCGGCGCACCTCGCGGCCGTTACGGAGGAAGTAGAACAAATGAAAATCCGCATGGAATATCTTGCGGACAAAGTGGCTTATTGGACTGCGGTCGAGGCAGGGGACGTTGGCGAGGCGGAACTTGCTAAAGAGGCGGCACGCCGGCTTATGCCGGCACTCACACGAAAGAAGATCACCCCATGAAAATCTGGTTTATTACAGGAACGTCACGCGGCTTCGGGCGCGAATGGACGGAAGCGGCGTTAGAGCGCGGCGACAAAGTGGCGGCGACGGCCCGCAACACAGACAGCTTGAAAGGCTTAGAAGAACGCTACGGCGACAGTGTTCTGCCGCTGAAACTCGACGTTGCCAATCGGGAAGACGCTTTTGCGGCAGTCAAAACCGCGCACGAGCATTTCGGACGGCTGGACGTGGTCGTCAACAACGCCGGCTATGGGCAGTTCGGCATGGTAGAGGAGATCAGCGAGGCCGAAGCACGGTCGCAAATGGAAACGAACTTCTTCGGCGCTCTCTGGGTTACGCAGGCTGCCCTGCCCTACCTGCGGGCGCAGAACAGTGGCTACATTCTGCAAGTTTCCAGCATTGGCGGCATCGCGGCATTTCCCAATCTGAGCATGTACCATGCCTCAAAGTGGGCTTTGGAGGGCCTAAGCGACGCACTCAGTCAGGAAGTCGCCGAGTTCGGCATCCACGTCACGCTCGTTGAGCCAGGCCCATTCAGCACCTATTGGAGTGGCCCGTCGGCAGCCCACGCCACGCCGATTGCCGCTTATGACGGCGCACGGGAGCGGCGTGCAGCTAGTCGTGGCACCTGGAAGAGCGGCGATCCGAAAGCCACCTCAGCGGCAGTCTTTGCGGTCGTAGACGCCGAGAACCCGCCGCTTCGCTTGCTGCTCGGCGAATTCGCCGCTGCCTTTGTCGGCCCCCTTTACGCAAAGCGGCTGGAAGTCTGGGACGAGTGGAAAGAAGTCAGCCGCGCGGCGGATGGGAATTGGCCGGCATAAAACCGGCATCCAATAATCAAAGGGGCGACAGCACAAGTGCTGTCGCCCCTTCCTGCTCCCGTGCCGATACTTATTACTTGACGATCCACTTTTGGTACAGCGTTCCCAGCACGCCGCCGTAGAGAACGCAAACGACAAGAAATTGAAGCGTGGCCCACGACGACCAGCCGATGAGAAAGAGGCCGGTGTCCGGGAACGTGTTCCGCATGATGGCCGGGTGAACGCCGTTTGCGATGGTCAGCGTAAGGCCGAGGACGACAAACAGCACGATGCCGAAACCCGTCCCCTTCGCCGCCGAAGAAGATTGCAGCGACCAAGCCAGCAGAACGGCGTACACCAGGCCAAGCCCCGTAAACGTGCCGCCCAGCGCGATAAATCCAATCCACCAGGTCAGCGGCGATGGCAGCGGTGGATACAAAAACGAGCCGAGGAACTGGGAGAGGTCAGCCCGGTGCGCCCACGCCGACACCGGGTACTCCGTCTGAGGATACGCGAACGCCGACGGCAGCAAGCCAAGCGTCAGGTAGTAGGCCGCCAGAAAGACAACGGCGCTGATCGCCCCGGCCCCGGTCGCGGCGAAAATACGGACGCGGTGCCGGACAATCAGGCGCGACGGCTGGGCCGGCGGGTCTAATAACTGCTGAAGCGATTGCAGCACGGAAGAAAAGGCGGCCATAAAAAAGCTTTCTAAAAATCAATACAACGGATGTTAATAAACGCGGATATGGGGAAC
This sequence comes from uncultured Armatimonadales bacterium, assembly GCA_964249345.1. GTDB lineage: Bacteria > Armatimonadota > Armatimonadia > Armatimonadales > Capsulimonadaceae > JANXMY01. The sequence continues at coordinate 2,186 of CAXUBO010000102.1, forward strand.
CGGCTCTGCGCCGTCATTCTGCGCGTGCCGTCCTTCCGGCATAAAATAAACAAACGCGGTGAAGAGAAAAACGCCGAGGCACATCCCGGCAATAATCATCCACGTCCGCAAGTCGCCCCAATCCCAGGGACTCTGGCGCAGGTCTGCGGCATCCCCCTCACGGGTAAACGCAAAATCCTTGTCGCCACGGGCGCGAGCGTCAGACGCATCTCTGTCGGCGGTATCCGCCGCGCTGCCCGCCCGGCGCCGGCGCAGTGCGCTAAATTGGTCTTGACGCGGGCGCGGCTGGTCCGGCGGGAGGTCCCACTGCTCATTGTCGTCTACTGTGTCGGTCTCGTGCCGGTCCTGGTA
>CAXUBO010000102.1:2636-11544 GCA_964249345.1 uncultured Armatimonadales bacterium
GCGATCCAAAACCAGAACCAGGTGTCCGCCCCCTGCATGATGACCATGAGAAAATCTCCTTGCTAAAGTTCTCAAGTAAAATGGATTAAAACGGGTTCGGCCCAGAGGCCGGATGCGCTGCCGCGTGCAGCGCCGTATACAAAACAAGAACAACCGAAGCCAGCATGGACAGGGCGAAGACGCTCAAAATCCCCAGCAGAAGACGCGCTTTCGGCGGCAGCGGGGCCGGCGGCAGGGCGGCAGTCGGCATCTCCGGCGAGGCGTCGCTATCCAAGTTCCATTCCTTCTGCTCGCGCCCGGTGAACTGCCGATGACGCATGGCCCAAACGAAAGAAGGAATGGCGACAACGTGAATGCCGATAAAGACCGAGCATAAAACAATCAGTTGATGCGGGCTGAAATCATCCATTGCGCTTGCATTGTACCCGAAACTCCCCGAAAATTTTGATTGTGCAATTTTTCACAATATCAAGATTTTTGCGGATAATTCCTGCTATAATAGTGCCGTCAATTACCGGGGCTGCGTTTTACTTAGGCGGCATTTATCCGCTTCCACCCCGCACGCTGTATTCCGCCGGGACAATTTTTTTCGTGTCCTGAGACGGCAAGTTTTTAGAAAAGGGACATTTGGCGTGAGCCGCCTCCTACTCATTCGATTATCCGCCGCTGCCAGTGTCGCACTGCTGGCCCTGCTGAGCCTCGCCTTCTTTTGGCCGGAAACAAGCCATGAGCGCAAGACCAACTGGGTCGGCGCTCCCGGCCCGACCCAGCCGATTGCGTTTTATCACCACGTCCATGTCAATGAGCTGCATATTCCCTGCGCTTACTGCCACTGGACGGCGGCGACCTCGCGCTACGCGAACTACCCGCCGGTGGAAGTCTGCTGGGGCTGCCATAAGAACATTTCCATTACGCATCCGCAGATTGCACGCATTCGGCAGTATTACATCGCCAAGCAGTCTGTACCCTGGGTGCGCGTCAACGAGCAGCCCGGCTATGTTCACTTTGTCCACTCGGCCCATGTCGGCGCGGGCATCGCGTGTGCCACCTGCCACGGCAACGTCGGCTCGATGTATGTTGTGTACCAGCCGATTGTGATGAACATGGGCTGGTGCATCACCTGTCACCGGCAGTACGAGAAAAAGTTCCAGCCGTATCAAGCATCGGTGGACTGCTATACCTGCCATTATTAAGAGGGAAAAGTAGTTTTCAACTGCTCGCATCCGCCAGACATGACCTTTAGAAGAGATTTGCGTTTATGACCGAGATTAGCCGGCGAAAGTTTATTCAGCTCAGCGTCATTGGGGGCGCCGTTGCGGCGTCCGGCTGCGATGTCAAGCAGCTCAGCCGCTACAACCCCGGCGTGTACCGGGCTGAAGTTGCCGGAACTTACGGCGGCTACGACAACCGCGTTTATCCGTATGTGAACCAGCCGGACGGCCTCATGGACGGTGTCCCGCAGTATTTCGCGACGGTTTGCCAGATGTGTCCCGCCGGGTGCGGGCTTCTCGTGCGAACCATGGGCGGGCGGGCGCTTAAAATTGAAGGCAATCCCGCTCATCCCGTCAGCAGGGGCGCAAGCTGCGCTCGCGGCCAGGCGGCCTTGCAGCATCTGTACAACCCCGACCGGGTGCGTCAGCCCCAGCTTCACGCAACACGAGGGGAGACATTTGCCCGTGACCGAGAACGAGATGCCAACCCGCCGGATGAGCGGCCACAGGTCACGGAAGTTTCCGCAGCGCCTACCGATTGGGAGACGGCGCTTGCGCGGGTGACAACCGGCCTCAAAAGCGCGTCGGGCAGGGTAGCGATTTTGGCGGATGCGACCGAGTTTGCTTCCAGCCCAACTCAGGCGCGTCTTTTGGAAGAATTTGCGTCCAAAGTCGGCGGCACGACTTATACCTACTCTTTGTTAGATGATGCCCCCTGGCGGGCGGCGGCAAAAGCCGTTTACGGACGTGATCAGCTTCCGGCGTACCAGCTTGACCAGGCTGATGTCATTGTCTCATTCGGCGGGGATTTCCTGGAATCATGGCCGTCGCCGGTGTATTACAGCCGTGGGTTCGGCGACTTTCGGCAGGGACCGCGCCGGGCGCAGGGCGAGCATGGCCGGTTTATTTATGTCGGCCCGCGCATGAGCATGACGGCGGCGAAGGCTGATTTGTGGCTGCCCTGCAACCCCGGCACGGAGGCGCTTGTCGCCCAAGCGATTCACGGAATGTTCCTATCAGGCACCGGCTTGAACGCGCTTGCCGCTGCCACCGGGCTGACTTCGGACCAGTTAGCGTCGCTAGGCAACGAGTTTATCAAGGCTGGAACCCGCGCCGTTGCGGTTGCCGGCAACGGACTGCTAGGTTCGCCCAATCCCACGGCGGCGTTTACAATGGTGGAAACCTTGAACGCGCAAGTCGGCAGTCAATGTGTCGGCTTCGGTACGGCGGCGATTGCTGCGCCCGCCCACAGCCCGCAAACATCCGGGCTGAAGGGCATCCAGCAGCTTACAGCGGCGATGAATGCCGGACAAGTGGGCGCACTGCTGATTATCGGCCAGCCAAATCCCGTGTTTACGCTGCCGTCGGCAGTCGGCTTTACGCCCGCACTGGCGAAAGTGCCGCTGATCGCCGCGCTGACAATCTTTGAGGACGAAACCACGGCCTATGCCGACGTTGTGCTGCCGACGCGGTCATTTTTAGAGGAATGGGGCGACCATGTGCCGCCGGTCATTCCGCCGGGGACGCGCATGGCGACCCTGCGCCAGCCGATCATTGACCCGCAGTTTGTCGGCGGCCACGGGCAGGTGCAGGACAACGCCGGGGCATTTGTGCCGTGGTGGGACACGCGGCCTTTGGGCGATCTGCTGGCGGACCTAGCAAACCGCGCCAGCAAGCCGATGGCGACGGGCGACAGCCGCGCGGCAGTCCGCAGAACATGGGCGAGTATCGGGCAGGCGGATTTGGCCGCAGATACGACGGAAAACGATACGAACTGGGTCAACGCCCTAGCGAACGGCGGTGTTTGGACATCGGGCGCGGCTGCTCCTGCCGCCACAGGCACGGCGGGAGCAGGCAGGACAGCAAGCGGAGCGGCCCCGGCCCCTCCGGCGGCGCAGCCCGGCACATTTTCCCTGCAAGTGTACCCGCACATCTATTTCAACGAAGGGCGGCACGCGAACTTGGGCTGGATGCAGGAAACGCCGGACCCGATGACGTCCGCTGTTTGGAACTCGTGGGTAGAAATCAATATGCAGGTCGCGCACAGCCTGGATATTCGCACTGGAGATTTAGTACGCCTGACTTCGCCGAACGGCTCGGTCGAAGTGCTGGCAGTTCCCTACCCCGGCATTCATCCCGGCGCAGTCGCCATGCCGATGGGCCAGGGCCATGAGGTCTACGGGCGCAACGCCGCTGGGCGCGGCAGGAACCCGCTTTCCATTCTTGCGCCGACCGCCGACCCGCAGACCGGCGCGTTTGCTTATGGGACAACGCAGGTCACATTGGTCAAAGTCGCAAGTGCCAAAACAGGCTATTCCAATGACAACACAACTCTGGTGCTGGCGCAGGACCGGCCCGGCGGCGCAGAACCCGAAGCCGTCAAAGACCTGATTCACACCACGGCCAAAGAGTGGAAGACCGCCAAGCGCGTGACCGGAGCGCCCGAAGCCGCCGGCTCCATCTTTAACCGCAAGCCCAGCGAGTCCGGCGGCAACTAGCCGGACTCGCGTTAGAAGAGACATATTCATGCCAGATGCAGCAGAACTCCAAAAAGAACGGGACGGCGGCCCAAGCAGCACCGGCGAAGGCCCGGCGGAAGCCAAAGCGTCCCCCTATATTAAAGACTTTGAAGGCGGCCACCGTACTCGTAAATGGGCGATGACGATCGACCTAGACCGCTGTACGGGCTGCCATGCCTGCGAAGCCGCCTGCGCCGCCGAAAATAACATTCCCGTCGTCGGCGAGCAGCAGGCCGACCAGGGCCGCCTGCACCAATGGATACGGGTCGAGCGCTACTGGGAAGGCTCTTACCCGAACGTCAAAGCGCGGTTCATGCCGATTCCGTGCCAGCACTGCGACAACGCGCCCTGCGAGCCGGTCTGCCCGGTGTATGCGACGTACCATAACCCGGAGGGCTTGAACGCGATGGCTTACAACCGCTGCGTCGGTACCCGCTACTGCGGCAACAACTGCCCGTATGATGTCCGTGCGTTTAACTGGTTTGAGCATTCGTGGGACGTGCCGCTGAACCAGCACCTGAACCCGGATGTGACGGTGCGCGAAAAAGGCGTGATGGAAAAATGCACGTTCTGCGTTCAGCGCATCCGCCGGGCTGAGGAAAAAGCCGGCGCGGAGTACCGCGAGCTGGAACCCGACGAATTCACAACCGCCTGCGCTCAGGCTTGCCCGCCCAAAGCGATCACCTTTGGCGACGTGAAAGATGACCGATGGAGCGTCGCGAAGCTTTGGAACGACCCGCGCCGTTTCCGCCTGCTTGAAGAACTGGGCGTCTCGCCCGCCGTGGTTTACCTCAAGAACGTGGACGAAGACACCGCCATAGAACCGGAGGCTGCGCGTGTTTGACAAAGACAATATCTTAACGTCGCCGCGCTCCATCGCGCTGGACCCGAATGCGTATGAGCCGCTGCGGCTGGTGCTGGAAGACCCCCATGTCTCGCGCTGGCGGAAACTGCTCGTCGCAAGCTTAGTCTGCTTCGCCCTAGTTCTGTTCGGCGGCGCGGTGATCTGGGGCTGGGCCTATCCGACACAAAAGGACAATCCGGGCTTCTGGCACGTTTCCATGATCTCGCTGCTGTTCTGGATCGGGGTCTGCCAGGGCATGGTCGCGCTGTCCGCCTTGCTGCGCGTGACCCATGCTTCATGGCGCTATCCGCTGAACCGGATGCTGGACATGGCTTCCCTGTTCGGCCTGTGGGCGCCGCTGCTGCTGCCGCTTTTGATTTTGTGCCACAACCGCATTTATGCGCTGGGCGCGATGAAGTACCACGACAACGTGTGGCGCATTGCCGATCCGGTGGTGTGGGACAATCTGGCGGTCGGCACGGCGTTTTTGGCGGGATGGATGCAGCTTTTTCTCACATCGCTGCCCGACTTCGCCATGCTGCGTGACCGTGCGCCCGCCCGATCCAAAGAAAAACGATTTTACGGGCGCGTTTCCTTAAACTGGGTGGGCGCGGAGCATCAGTGGCGGGTGCTGCGGCGGGCGGAGGGCATTCTGGTCATCGGCATTTTGATGTCGTTTGTCGGCTCGCAGACGGCGCTCGGCTGGGACTTCCAGCTTGCCGCCGCTCGGAACTGGGACTCCAGCATCTTTGCGCCGCTGTTCACGCTGTCTTCCCTGCTCGCTGCGGTGGCGCTGGCGGTTCTGGTCATGACCGCCTCAAGCCGTCTGCTGCGTGGGCGCGGCTTTTTTTCGGACTTCCAGTACGATAGCCTCGGCAAGCTGATGGTCGGCTTGGGCCTGGTCTGGACCTATTTTCGCATTTGTGACTTTCTGACGGCCTGGTACGGCCACATTCCCGACGAGTGGCAGCTCCAGCAGAGCCGAACCGTGACGTTTCCAATTTTGGTGGGACTCATGGCACTGGGCTGCTCGGTCCTGCCCGTGTTTGCCAATCTCGGCCCGTTCTTTCGCAAGCGTTCCTGGTCGCTGTGCATTACCAGCATTTTTGTGCTGATCGGCGTGGTCTGCCAGCGGTATTTGGACACGGTGCCGACCTTTGAGCCGAAGTACGGCCTGACGCCGTTGCTGCCGGCAGGTCCGGCCATTTTGGTCTTTTTCAGCATTTCCGCCATGTTTGTCCTGACGTATTTGATTGCCGGGCGCTACTTCCCGCTGATGTCCTGGTGGGGGACCGGCAAGCAGCGCACGCGCACGGCTGAGCGGCGCATGGGCAACGGAACCGTCACGGTTATGGTGGAAGACCCGCCCCTTTGGGAAACATAAACTTCTTTTTGGGAAACATAAAATTCTTTATTATCGTTTTTAGAGAGAACCATTATGGCGCTGATTGAACGTGAACTCAACTACGAGCCGCCGCTGGAAGAAACAACGGCGGTCTCGCATCATCCGGTCCCAACCGCCGCGCAGACGAATACGGACCTGACGCGCGGGGTCCTGCAAACCGGCTGGGCCTGGTGGGCGGTGCTTGGCTTTTTTGCGACGGTGTTCGGCTGGGCCGGCATTGTCTTTTGCTACCAGATTTACAACGGCATGGGGTCTTACGGCAACAACCGGCCTGTTTACTGGGCGCTTCCGATCATTAACTTTGTGTTCTGGGCGGGCGTCGCGCTTTCGGGAACGATGATTTCCGCCATTTTGCGGCTGCTTCACGCGGGCTGGCGGCGCTCTTTGACCCGCATGACCGAAACGCTGACTGTGTGCGCCCTGGCCGTTGCGGGCGTTTTTCCGCTGCTGCATATCGGGCGCAACTGGGCGTTTTACTGGATGCTGCCCTACCCCAACGAGCGGCAGCTCTGGCCGGACTACAAAAGCCCGCTTTTATGGGATGCCACGGCGATCTCCGTGTACCTGATTACCAGCGTCATTTTCTGGTTTTCGGGCATCGTGCCGGATTTTGCGACCCTGCGGGAGCGGACTATCGGCTGGCGGCGGTTCCTGTACACGGTGCTGGCGCTGGGCTGGCGCGGGACCGACCGGGAATGGCGGCGCCTCAAAGTTTTGTTTGGCATTCTCACCGTGATGATCATTCCGGTCTTTGTGTCTCTGCATACGATTGTCGGATGGGACTTCGGCATGAGCATCGTGCCGGGCTGGCATGAGAACATCTTCGCTCCCTACTTCGTTTGCGGAGCGCTGTATTCCGGCTGCGGGGCGGTGCTGGTCATTATGTACTTTGTCCGGCGGGCTTTCAGCTTGCAGCAGTACATTCTGCCGCAGCACTTCGACAATATCGGCAAGCTGCTGTTTTCCATTTCGGTGCTGTGGTTCTACTTTTTTGCCGGGGACGCCTGGGCGGACTGGTTCTCGCGCGATCCCAGCCATGTCAACTGGCTGAACTACCTATTTGACGGCTACAAGTGGGTACTGATTACAATTATCGTGTTCGGCATCTTTGTGCCGTTTTCCATGCTTGTGTTTGGAAAAATCCGGCGGACCCCGGTACTGATGATGCTGGTCGGCGTTGCCGTCAACATCGCGATGTTCAGCGAGCGCATCGTCGTCGTCATTCCCGCGCCGTCCCGCAATGTTCTGACCTGGGGCAACTTCACGCCGGACTGGGTGGGGCTTTCGGTAACAGTGGGAGCGTTCGGCTTGTTCGGCTTCTTGTATACGCTGCTGACCAAGTTTATTCCAATTGTTTCCATGTGGGAGTACAGCGAAGGCGAACATGCCGAGGGCATTGAAATGGTCGGCGGTGCGGCCATGCCGGTCAATGTCCGCGAAGACGCGATTGGCTAAGAAGGCGATTGGTGAGGAAGGCTTAAGAACGATGGCGGAAAAATACACGGCGAAAAATGATGCGGCTGAAACAACGGTTTTAGGACTATTTGAGGAAATTGATCAAGCGGCTGCGGCTCTGCGGCGCTTAAAGAATGAGCGCGGCGCGGACTCGCAGGACCTCATGGTGCTGTCGTCGGTGCCGTTCCCGGAAGGCGTTCTGGAAGCGGATCGGTCGCCGATTCGTTTGCCGTTAATCACGGTGATCTTTGCCGTCACCGGCATTTTGTTCGGCATTGCGCTGGCGGCCGGCACGGCGCAGCTTTACCTTATTCGGGTCGGCGGCAAGCCGATTTCGCCGGTTCCGCCGACAGCGATTATTGCCTATGAGATGATGATGCTGTTCGCGCTGTCTGCGGCCTTTTTTGCCGCGCTGTTTGAGATGCGTCTGCCGTCGTGGCGGGCGAAAGTCTACGACCCGCGCATCTCCGAAGGCATGATCGGCATTGCGGCGCACTGTGCGAACGCCGAAAAAGCCAACCAGGCCGAGCATTTTTGCCGCGAGGCAGGCGCGATGGATGTGCGCCGCGATGCAAGGAGTTTTGAGTGAAGCGTGCTGCTCTTTTAGCGATGGCGGGGCCGCTCGCGCTGCTTCTCAGCGGCTGCGGCAACCAGATGTACCGTCAGCCGGACTACACGCCGCTGGATGCGCCGCGTGCCGCGCCGCCCCAAGACTCGGTCTCGGCCAGTTTGGCGCTGACGCCCACAGACGGCAAGGCGGTGGCCTCCAATGCCTACGGTGCGCGTGTCTCGCTGCCTGGCGAGAGCGCCGAAGATGCCAAGCCGGTCGCGCCTTACTTTACGACATTTCCGCCGAAAGAGCCGGTTCTGCCGCCGCCGAACTTGTCCGACAACGCCCGGTACGAGCCGGCTCCGGCGTCGGTGAACCTCTTGAAAAACCCACTGCCGCAAGGGGCGCGTCTCGTACGCTCCGGCCAGATTCTGTTTTACAATCGGTGCGTTCAGTGCCACAATCCCGGCGGCTACGGCTACGGCACGGTCGGGCAGTACCTGGTACCGCATCCGCCGGATTTAGCGTCGCCGCTGGTGCAGCACATCAGCGACGGTGCGATGTTCTGGCATATCACGATGGGCCAGGGCAAAATGCCCGGCTTCCGGCACTGGACCACGCCGGCGGAGCGCTGGGCGCTGGCCGCCTATGTTCGCAGCCTGAAGAACAGCAAAGATACGGCGGATGCAGCAAATCCTGCCGCCTGGACCGTCAGCCGCGATGCTCCCTACCCGGCTTACGGCGTCACCGGCTACCAGGACGGGCGCAGCGTGTATCCGTTCAAGGTCCTGCGCCCGCCAACGTCTGACCCCGACAGCCGCGAGTCGGTGCATAATCAAGGCTTCGGTCAGCCCCCACCACCGCAAGACCACAACTAGAAAAAGACCATAACAGAAAAAGACCTCACCCCGGAACTTCGTTCCG
>CAXUBO010000102.1:11644-16224 GCA_964249345.1 uncultured Armatimonadales bacterium
GGGTGAGGTCTTTCTTTACAGCGCTTAAAGAGCTTTGGTGATCAGCGTCGTGATCGTTGATTTCGGGTGTGCGCCGACAAGCTGACCCACCTGTTCGCCGCCCTTGAAAAGCAGCAAGGCGGGAATGGAGCTGACGCCGTAGCGGGCCGCGACTTCCGGCTCGTCATCCACGTCCACCTTGACGATCTTCGCCTTGCCTTCCATTTCAGACGCGACAACGTCCAGCGTCGGCGCGATGGCACGGCACGGCGGGCACCAGGGTGCCCAAAAATCCACCAGGACCGGAACGTCGGATTGAAGGACTTCCTTCTCGAAATCAGCCGTTTTGACGGCGAGGGCGTTGCTCATGACAAAAACTCCTTGATGCGATAGATGTTTGATTAGAAAGATAGGTTAGAACTTATTTGGAACGTGGAGAAGCTAAAAATGCTCGGAAAATGCGGCTTCAATCGTCTGCCGCGTGTTCTGGCCGCCGACAAGCTCGCCGACTTTTTGGCCGTCCTTAAAGAACAGCAAGGTGGGGATGCTCTGGACGCTGTACCGCCCGGCGATTTCCGGGTCTTCATCTACATTCAGCTTCAGCACTTTGCCGCGTCCGGCAAACTCTGCCGCCACCGCATCCACCGCCGGCGCAATCGTTCGGCAGGGAACGCACCAGGAAGCCCAGAAATCAACCAAGACCGGGACTTCGGATTTCAGGACCTCGGCATCAAATTCCGCCGTAGAAACCGCAGGAGCTGCGCTCATATCGTACTTCTTTCTCGGCTTCTTCGGGCCGGCCGCAGGGTGCGTTGTTAAAGGAACAAACAGAAATGCCCCGCAGTTCCCGGTTCGGCAGCAAATGATTTCGGGAGCATGGCTTAGACTTTTCGCAGAAGCGGCCAGAATAGGGAATTCGCCCAGGCGGCTTTCCTGGAAACAGGAACAATGGTTTTCGTGATGAAAGGCCGCTCAAAAGCGAGGTGAAACAGATACGCACCGGCAGCGATGAGCGGCAGGCCGATCAGCGCCAGGAGCAGGAAGGCTGCGGGAGCCGCTAAACGGAGCGGGCAGATAACGCACTGCCACATAAATTGAAGCAAAGGCGCGTGAACCAAATATAAAGAATAAGCAAAACGGCCGACGAACACCGGCGCTTTGTGCGACAAAAAGCGCCCCGCAGCCGTGTTCTGCCGCGTGCAAAGCAAGACAAGCAGGGACAGGGTGCCGCAGGCAGCCAAGAAATCAATCGTATCGCCGGACGAAAAATGCCGGACTTTGCCGGTCATGGCAGCGAAAGCGAGGCCGGCGATGGCCCAAAAGATTCCCGTCCAGGGCAGGCGCTCCCGCAGCGCCTGGATTTCAGGGCGGCGGGAAAAGGCCAGCTCGCCGCCCAGCATCCCGACGACAAAGAGGCCCGCGAAGCTGAGCATGAAGCCCGTGCCGAAGACATAGCCGCAGACCCGGTAGAGCGCAAAGGAAGCCGCCAAAGAAAACAGCGTGACCGCCGCAGACCCAAACCGCTTCCAGGCCCAGACGAGGCCGGGAAAAAGCAGGCAAATCCACCACTCTAAGCTGAGAGACCAGAGCGGGTAATTGATCGTGTGAATCTGGGTGAGCGAGAAGTTTTGCAGCAGGAGCAGATGCAGGAGCAAGCCGTTCCAAGTCAGCGAAAGCGTCACGTCCCAAAAGCCGCCGGTGGGCCGGCCAATGAAAAGCAGGTCCAGCAGCAGCGAGAACGCCAGCGCAAAGTAGTAAGGCGGTACCAGGCGAAAAGCACGCTTCTTGATAAACCCCACGCTTCCGCCGCGCAGGGTGCCGTCTCCCCGCACCACCGGCAGCATCAAGCAAAAGCCCGACAGGACCATGAAGACCGGAACGGTATGCCCGCAGCCCAGCCACCGGGTCCAAACCGGAGCCTCGCTGCCCCCGCCCGGCCAGACAGTCCCCCAGGCATGGTGCAGGATCACAAGAAGCGCAGCGAACGCACGCAGCCCGTCCAGAAAGCGCAGGTCCAAACGGCCTGTGCCGGACAGGGAAGAGGGCGCGGAGGCGGTTTGAGCAGGGGCTGTCTCTTGATTGGCTTGCATACAATCAATTTATGCAAGCCGCCTGCCAAGATTGAAGAAACGTCAGAAAACTGTTATTTCTAACGATGCCAGGTTTTACCGCCGGAGCCGCGCTTGCTTAGCGTAACAAGCCGTTTCGGTCAATCAGGGACATGAACTCCTGGCGTGTGGCCCGGTCGGAGCGGAAGACGCCCATGACATGCGAGGTGACCATGCTGGCGCTTTGCTTTTGGACGCCGCGCATCAGCATGCACATATGAGCGCCTTCCACAACCACGGCGACGCCTTTAGGCTGCAAGGCTTCTTCCAGCGCTTCCGCAATCTGAATTGTCAGGCGCTCCTGCACTTGCAGCCGCCGGGCGAACATGTCAACGAGGCGCGGAATTTTAGACAGTCCGACAATCTTCCCGTTCGGAATGTACGCGGCGTGAACCTTGCCGTAAAACGGCAGCAGGTGATGCTCGCACAGCGAATAAAATTCGATGTCCTTGACAACCACCATGTCGTCGTAATCTTCATGGAAGATCGCGCCGTTCAACAGTTCCTGGACATTCTGCTCGTAGCCGCGAGTCAGGAACTTCAAGGATTCCACGACCCGGTGCGGCGTCCGAAGCAACCCTTCGCGGCTTGGGTCTTCGCCGACAAACGCCAGCATCTCGCGGAAGATGGACTCGGCTTTGTCCTGGGAGGGCCGCGCGATTGGGTTGTCCGTAGGCGGCGCAGCCTCACGCGGCGGACGCGCTTCCAAAGATTTCAATTCCATCAGTTCCGACGGCGACAATTGTGTCACGATAAACGCTCTTCTTCCCTAGTATTTCTCTGGTATTTCTTTTTAGCCATTTGGCTGGTCGCCGTAATACTCAAAATAGTTCCGCGCCGTCTCGCGGACAGCCACCCGGAACAGCCGCGCTCCGATGTCTTCGCGGCTGAGGCGCCGGGACAAGCTGTTCCAAATCGCCTGGGTTAAGTTCTCCGAAGTCGGATTCGTCTCGCGGAAGTCTACCGTGTCGTAGTTTAAGTGCTTGTGGTCGTAAGGAGTCAAAACTTCTTCGGCGACGATCTTGTCGAGGCGCTGCCCGTCCCAAAGCTGCCCGGTGCGCGGGTCGGCCTCCCCCGCCAGCGTCACTTCCACCTCGTAGTTGTGGCCGTGGCCGTTTTCCCAGTTGCATTTGCCGAAGATTTCGGCGTTCTCGGCGTCGGACAAAAACGGCGAATGCAGGCGATGGGAAGCGGAAAAATCATAAGTGCGCGTCATCGTCAGCATCAGTCTCTCCTGAATAAGTCTCTCCTGAATAAGTCTCTTTTGAAAAGGCGAAATCTGCGAAAGCTCGGCTTTGATCGTCTCCGCCGGCCAGAGTGTGACGCGGGCTAGATGGCCCGCCGCCGGCAGCGCCCCGGCGCATCGATCCCAAATGAGCCGGACCAGGTGTTCCGGGGTCGGCGGCAGCCCGCGTAATTCCGGCACGTCTTCGTCTAGCAGCTTGCCATGCAGCGGCCCAACCACCTGCGCTTTCAGCACGGCATCCACGTCTTTAATGTTAATGACCATGCCGGTCACAGGATCAATGGTGCCGCCAACTGTCAGCTCCACTTGGTAATCATGGCCGCGCCCGGTTTCTCCCGGCGGCGGCTGCCGGAAGCCCGCCGAGAATGCGGCTCGCCGCCGCAGATAAAGGGTCATAGGAGTTACTTTCTCCTTGCTATAACACAGCGCCGCTCCTGGCGGGTTCCCACGGCCAGTAAAAAGCCCTGCGGCCTAGAATGAGCCGCAGGGCATGGCGAGGAAGGTGTTAAAAGCGAACGGCGCTAGTTGGCGCAGACGCCGGTGCCGGGGTTTGAGGCGTTGCTGGGAGTGTCCAGCGGGACATTCTGCGTGTTATTGAGGTCAAGCGCGTCCTGCAAGTTGTAGACTTTGGTGTTATCTCCGGTGGAAGCGACGGACGCACCGGTGTTGTCAATCAGCGAATACTTGACGTGTCCATCTACGAAGAGCATGTTGGCCCCGCCGTTATGCCGAAGCGAGACCGAGTCCGTGCCGAACAGGAAGTAGGCGTCGTTTGTCGTAGCCGCCGAGGTAGTCCCGGACCCTTCTTCCGTCAGCAGAAGTGTCGAAGACGGAGTATTAAACTGGGCCAGTGACTTACCAGGGGCGAGGACAGTTCCTACCGGCGTGTACTGCTCCGTGCAGGAGCTGACTGCATAGGAGTCGCCAATCGTCTGTCCGACCGAGTCATCCGGGCAAGCGTACACGCCTTTGCTTTTGACGTAGGAATAAATGCTCCCCTGCGTTGGGTCAAACGCCCCGGCGGCTGTGCTGCCGAAGGCGCTGTAGAACATCCAGCCGCCCAGGACATTCACGCCGGTCGCTCCTTTAACCGCACCGGGCATCCGCTCATCGTAATCCTGCGTGTACTGGGTAAATCCCAGACCAAGCTGCTTCATGTTGGACAAACAGGCCGTGCGCCGGGCATTTTCGCGTACTTTTTGGAACACCGGGAAAAGAATGGCGGCGAGAATCGCGATAATGGCGAT
>CAXUBO010000103.1:0-1060 GCA_964249345.1 uncultured Armatimonadales bacterium
CTATGTGCCGGAGCCGGACTTCGGCGGCGGACGCGGTGCGGATCGCGGCGGACGCCCGGCTCGCGGCGGCGAGCGTGACGGCGGACGACCAATCGTCGGCGGCGACCGGGACGGCGGCGCAGCCAGCCCGCCGCGTGAGCGTCCGCGCCGTGAGCGCAGCGGCGGAGGCGGCGGACGCAGCCGAGACACGAACTACAATGGGGACTCGGAGGACGATTACAAAGAGTTCAAGAACTATCGGGCCAATCAGCGCGAAGAGACGTTCGGCACCAGCCTTGCGGACATCTTTGGGGAGCACTTCGGCAAAGAACTGGCGGAAGCCGAGCCGGAAGCGACCGAGACCGAAGCGGCGGCTGAGAAAGAATAACGACAGTCGGAAAAGCCCCTGCACCTTGCAGGGGCTTTTTTTGTAGGACCGTACCGGCACGGGAAGTGCCGGAACTTGTGAGGCCACCATGCGCGTTCTGGGCATCACCGGCGGCATTGCTACGGGCAAAAGCACAATAACACACATGCTGGCGGAGCTTGGCGCACCGACAATCAGTGCCGACGCCGTCGCCCGCGCCTTGCTGGCATCGGGAACACCAACGACGGCGGCAGTGCTGGCGGCGTTTCCCTCCTGCGCGGCATCCGAAAACACCGTCAATCGCCGGGCGCTGGCGCAGATTATCTTTTCGGACGCCGAAGCCCGGACCCGTTTGGAGGCGCTGATGCACCCGCCGATTATTGACGCGCTCCGGGTGCAGATCGCCGCGTGGCGGGCGTCTGATACTGCTTCGGCTGCCGCCGCAGAAATTCCATTGCTGTTTGAGGCCGGCTTAGAGAACGACGTAGATGTTATTGTTGTCGCGGCCTGTGCCGAGAATACGCAAAAGGAACGGCTCTGCGCTCGTGACGGGATCAGCGAAGCCGAAGCGCAGCGGCAGATTGCCGCGCAGTGGCCGCTGTCGGAGAAAGCCGCCCGCGCAGGCAAAGTCATTACGACTGACAAAGACTTAGAAGATACGCGCCGTCAAGTGGAGGCGCTTTGGAGAAGCGTATGATTTGGAGAAGCGTATGA
>CAXUBO010000103.1:1160-16084 GCA_964249345.1 uncultured Armatimonadales bacterium
GGAGAAGCGTATGACGGAGAAGCGTATGACACGGGATACGCAGGGCTTCACGCTCTGGATGACGGGCTTGTCAGGCGCAGGCAAATCAACGCTGACAGGCCGGCTGGCGGCGATGCTGAAGGAGCGCAGCCTGAAGGTTGAGCTGCTGGACGGGGACGAAGTGCGGATGCACCTTTCCAAAGGTCTGACGTTTTCCAAAGAAGATCGCGATGTGAACGTCCGGCGCATCGGCTACGTCGCGCGTCTTCTGGCCCGCAACGGCGTCATCGTCCTGACGGCGGCAATCTCGCCGTACCGTGAGGTGCGGGACGCCCTCCGGGCCGAACACGCCGCTGACGGCGTGCCGTTTGTGGAGATTTATGCGGAAGCGAGCGTCGAGGCGCTGGCGTCGCGGGATGTCAAAGGGTTGTACAAAAAAGCATTGGCCGGCGAGATCGCCCATTTTACCGGCATTTCCGACCCCTATGAGCCGCCCCTGAACCCGGAAGTTGTCGTCCATACTGACCGAGACACGGTGGAGCAGTCGCTTCAGCAGATCATCGCCGGGCTGGAAGAGCGTGGCCTGCTTAAGTAGAAACACAAACTAAGCGAAAACACAAAAAACGAGAACCATTCGGTTCTCGTTTTTTTGCCTATGTTGGTAGCCCCTACCGGGCTCGAACCGGTGATCTTCCACGTGAAAGGCGGACGTCATAACCACTAGACCAAGGGGCCGCACCAGAGAAGTTTATACCCCAGGCCGGCAGCCTTTGTCAACCCGCAGACGGATTTTTTTGGACTAGCGCAGCGCGGGCAGGACACGCCGGATGCCGGCAAAATGGGCCTGGTAGTAGGAAGAAGCGAGGCTGTCCGTGCGGACGCCTTTGTGAGCGTTGGCGGCATGGACAAACTGGCCGCCGCCGACATAAATGCCGACATGAGAAATGCCGGCCTTGTAGGTGTTCTTGAAGAACACAAGGTCGCCCGGCTGGGCCTGGCTGACAGACACGGCCGTGCCATGCTCATACTGCTCGATAGCCGTGCGTGGCAGCGCGACGCCGTCCGTCGCGCCGAGAATAAAGCGAACAAAGCCGGAGCAGTCAAAACCGGAGCGGGACGTTCCGCCCATCACATAGCGCGTGCCGCGAAACGCATACGCGGCTTGAACAACGCTGCCGCTGGCAAGTGCTTGATTCTGAGCCTGGATTTTCGTGGAAGGAGCGGAAGCCGAGGTACGGTGCGCGGTGTGAGCGAGAACGGCCGGAGCCGTAAGCGCGGTCAAAGACAACGCGCAGGCAAGCCGGACGGCGGAAGAAAATATCAGCAAAAGCAAGATTCCTTTCGGTGAATCAGCACAAAGATTGATCTGTGCAAAATTTCACAGCCAGGGCATTTTAACACAGGTTTTCGCATTCCGCAAGGCCATTCTCGAAAAATTCGTGCTTTAATCCCATTTTCGGAGGCAGAATTTTAGGAGGCAGATGCCAGCCGGGCGACTGCGGCGAAAGACCAGACCAGTTATTCGGGGCCGTTTTCCTGCGTCTTAATTCTTTATCAAAAATCGCGCTGACGCGGAACTTTTCTTTTGCAATTGCCGCTTTCATGCTTGGAGGAACTTACCATGACAATTCGCACACGCAAGGCTGTCTTAGCCCTTATTCCCGCTGCCCTGGCCCTGTTAGCCCCGGCGTCGTTCGCTCAGATGGCCCACAAGCCGAACTTTATTCAGCGCCACCCGACCGCCACCGGCCTCGCCGCCGGCGTTGCCACCCATCATGCGCTGAAAGTCGCGGCCCGCAATGCCAAGATGCACGGCCAGAAGCTCAACTTCGCCGAGCGGCATCCGACCATGTCCGGCCTCGGCGCGGGCCTTTTTACCCGCCACGAGATCAAGGCGCACACGGCACACTAAGCCGCCCGAAAGCGATGCTGCTTAACGCCCGCCGTTTTTCTAAAACGGCGGGCTTTTTTGTTTCGCCGCTGCCGTCAATGGGAATGAGGGGGTGGGGGCGCTGATGTCCCCAGCACTACAACTCTTAGCAAAGGAAACACTCCCAATGGCAGGACAAGGCGGAACACACGAGCAGCATGTCGAGGCCGGCAAGAAGGGCGCGGAAACTCGCGCCTCGCACCACGAAGCCGCAGGACACCACGAGGCCGCAGCCCAGCATCACCGCAAGGCCGCAGAGCATCACACCGAAGGCAACCATGAAACGGCGAAGTCGCACGCCACGGCGGCCCACGAGCATTCCACCAAAGCGCACGAGCATTCCACAAAGGCCCACGGCGAGTCCCACAGCCACTCCGGCAACCAGGGCGGCTCGTCCGAGCAGCACACGGCGGCAGGCCATCAGAGCCACAAGAACGACTAATCCCGTCAAGATTTAGACAGCAAAAAAGCCGCACCCCAGTGGGGTGCGGCTTTTTTGCTGGTTGCTTTTGACCGCTACGCCGTGCCGGTTTCCGGCCCGTCTCCAAACAGATGCCGGAAGTCCATAGGGGCGCCGTACTCACACACACGCTTCTCGCCCCAGGGCTGCGGGTGCATCTGCCCAGTCGAATCCACCGGGACATACTGCGACTCCATCGGCTTGCCGTCGGCCCGGTCCCGCAGCCAGTCTGCGAGGATGACAAAGTTAAACGGCCCCAGCAGGTAAGATGGCACCGGGCCGATCTCATGTACCCCGCCGCTGTAAAGCACCAGCGTCTTCGGCCCCTGCACCCGGTTCAAATGCTCAAACGTGTAGCCGAGGTCGCTTAACTCGTCATCCTCACCCGCAATCACAAGGCACGGCACTTTGATCTGCCCGCTGAACTTCTGCACGTCTATCTTTTCGGCGTATGCGCCAAACGCCGCTTCGTCGGAGATGCCAGCCATGTACATCTGGCGCTGCTTGAATGTCGGCGACGCCGTTTCCATCAAGGGGTACGCGCCCGGCTGGAAGCAGGTGTAGGTGACAGCGCAGGCGGCGATGCGCGGCTCGGCGGCGGTGACTTGCGTTGCCCAGTATGACCCAAAGCTCAGGCCAAAAGCCATGACCTTGTCGGCATCCACTTCGCTCCGGCGAGCCAAATGCTCGTAAGCAGACGTGCCGGCTTCGCCATAGGTATCGGGGTCATACCAAATGCCGCGCGTCAGACACTCGCCCTGACCGGGGCCGTCGAGCGCCAGACAGGCGAACCCGCGCCGCAGGAACCGGTCGGCGGAGGACGAGACCGAAAACTCCTTGATGCCGTCCATGCCGCTGATCATCAAGAGGCACGGCAGCGGACCGTCGCTTGCTTGGTATCCCGGCGGCAGGTGGAAATACCCCGGAACCGTTCGGCCTTGATAGGGAATTTCCACTTTCTCGATGTGATGGTCGGCGATCTTCATATACTCGCCGTAGCATTCGTTCTTCTTCTCGCCGAGGGCCAAGTTGAACGGCGTATTGTCAAAAATCGGCCACTGCGCCCCGCCGTACAAAACGGCGGCAGCAAAAAAGTGGTCGCAGGCAGTGACGGCATGGCCCTGCTGTAATGCTTGTTTGGCTCGCAGCTCCATGCGCCGGGCGACTTTAGTCATCGCCGGGGCCATGTCGTCGTATTTTTTGATGGAAGAGTGGAGACCGGCGAACGCGATCTGCGTGTCTGGACTGCACGGGGCCATCATGTAGGTCAGGCGGCTCTGGTCCCATTCCGGGCCAATGAGCTTGATGACGGCATCCAGCAGCCATTTTTGGTCGGCGAAGCGTGCGGAGCGCTTCTCAACGGCATACGGTAGGATAGGCATGGGACTTTCTCCTGGATTTAATAGTACCATACGGTTCTATTATGCTCGTTCCCAAGAAAAAGTGCCATGAAACCTCAAAGGCGATAAGCATGAAGAAATGCTTGGATCGCATTCTCAACCCACGCTTCAATTTCTGTCTCGCTTTGTACCAGCAGCGGGACTTCCAGAGCAACACGAAGATTGAAGCCACCGATCAGCGTCCCATGGAGCTGTTCAGCGGCATATTCGATATTAGGAATAGCGAGCGTCCGCCCCCGCTGAGTGCTAAGGTAACAGCGCAAATGCTGAATCGCCCGCCCCGGCCCCATCTGCCAGAACTTCTGTGCAATTTCTGGAAACTCCACAGCCTCCGCGACAACCAGGCGATATAATATCCGCGTTTCAGGATAAAGCAACGTCCCGACAAGCTTCTTTCCATAACGAATTAAAACTTCGTCCACCGGCGCATCCGGCTGAAGCAAATCTGAGTACGAGGCAAGAAGATTCTCAGTGCGGCGCTCCATCAGCGCGGCGAAGAGGGCGGATTTAGTTGGGTAGCGTGAATAGAGCGTCTGTTTGGAGGCTCCAGCGCGGCGGGCGATTTCCGTGGTGCTGGCCCGCGAAAACCCGTGTTCAAGAAACACGGCGGTTGCGGCATCGAGAATGGCCTGGCGGCGATCTTCTCTGTCTGCTGCAAGTGGGTGCCCGGCTTTAGCGCGTGTGGCCGTGCTCTTACCTGCTGATTCGGCTTCTATTGTTCCAGGGTTCATAAAAGGTATCTTACCCGTTCGTCAACTCCACTCTGCGAAGCCGCCTCAGCAATATGAGACAAGCGCTCTACTCCGCCAGGGCGACGCCGATTTTGCGCTGGACATCGTCGAGAAGCGTCAGGCCGGAGCGAAGTTTTTCGAGGCCGTCACCGATCATCGGGATCATGCCATTGTCAATGGCGGCGTCGCGGATGATGTGCGTTTCGGCGGATTCCATCGTCAGGCGGTTGATGCGCGTGTTGGTCGTCAGCACTTCATGGACGGCGACCCGGCCCCGCGTTCCTTTCCCGTCGCACTTGGGGCAGCCGGGCGCTTCCCAAAGAGTTTCGCCCGGCTCGGCCTTGCCGCCCAGGGTGCGGTACAGGGCCTGCGTGTCCGCGTCGGGAAACGATTCGCGGCGGCAGTGCGGGCAAAGACGCCGGACCAATCGCTGAGCGACGACGCCGGCGACGGTGGAAGCAATCAAAAACGGCGCGACGCCCATGTCCAAGAGGCGCGAAACTGCGCCGGCGGCTTCGTTGCAGTGGAGCGTTGACAGAACCAGATGGCCGGTGAGCGCGGCCCGGAATGCAATCTCGGCGGTCTCGGCGTCCCGAATCTCGCCGACCAGCACCACATCCGGGTCCTGGCGCAGAATGGCCCGAAGCTGACGCGCGAAGGTCAGCCCCGCGCGTTCGTTGACGTTGGACTGGCTGATGCCTTCCAGTTCATATTCCACAGGGTCTTCGCAGGTGATGATGTTGGTAGTCGGCGAGCGCAGCGCGTTCAGCGCGGCGTACAGGGTCGTCGTTTTGCCGCTCCCCGTCGGGCCGGTGACCAGAATAATGCCGTGCGGCTTGCGAATGAGCGAGTTGAACGCGAGAAGATTATGGGCGGAAAATCCCAGCTCGTCCAGGCTCATGGACGCCGTGGAACGATCCAAAATCCGCATGACCACGCGCTCGCCGTACTGGGTTGGGAGCGTAGAAACGCGCAGGTCAATGTTCTTGCCTTCCACGCGCAAAGAAATGCGTCCGTCCAGCGGCAAACGGCGCTCGGCGATGTCCATTTCCGCCAAGATTTTAATCCGCGAGACAGTTGCGGCTAGCAGATTCCGGGGAACGGTCTTGATGGTCTGAAGCTGGCCGTCCACGCGGTAGCGGATCAAAAAATCTTTTTTGCGCGGCTCAATATGGATGTCCGAAGTCCGGCGGCGCACGGCTTCCGAAAAAAGCGTGTTGACGAACCGAATGACGGGCGCCTGCTCGCCCTGCCGGACATGGTCGCCGAGGTCAAGCTCCTCGTCGGGAACGGCTAAATCCAGGGAATCGAGACTTGCCAGCTCGATGGTCTCGGACATCTCTGACGAGTGGGCGTCGTTGCGGGATGACTGGTACGCGCGTTCCAGCGCTGCCTGGAGGCCCGACTCGGAGACCAGCAGCGGCTCGATCCGGCGGCGGGTCTCGCGCTGCACCCAATCCGTCGCTTCCACGTCCCACGGGTCCACCATGGCAAGCTGAAGCCGGCCCGGCTTGTCGTCTGTGCCTTCTTCCATGCACAGCGGCAGGAGCAGGTAGCGCTGGGCGACTTCCGCCGGCACGAGGGCGACGGCAAAGGGGTCCGGGGTTTGCTGGGTGATGTTGACGTAGCCGACATCCATCTGGACGCTGCGGGCTTCGGTGATCTGCTCTTCCGTCGCCCAGCCGCTGCTGATAAGAATAGACCCCAGACGCTGCCCGGTAGACGCCTGCATTTCCAGGGCGTGCTTGATCTGGTCCGCCCCGGCAATTCCCTGCTCAATCAGGATGTCTCCCAGCCGTGGGATAATGGCACGCGGGGCGCTGAATGTCTGCATAATGGTCTTTTCTTCAAAACAAAGCAACTAAAGGCGTTCGGCAGTGACGCTTGGCGAGACGCGCCCTCCTGCCGTGATGGTAATCGTTCCCTGCGTGTCCGTGCGCCAGACGGCGGCCCCGGCGGCCTGGAGGCTGTGCAGCGTGGCTTGGTCCGGCGGGTTTTCCGGGCCGCACGACAAGACCACAACGGCGGGGGTGGCCCGGCGCAGCATCTCCGGCGACGGCGTTCCTTCCGCCTGAGTCGCCGCTTGCAGCACAAGATCGGTGCAGGCTCCGGCGCACTCAATTTGCGTCGCGGCCTGGCTGATTAAATCGCGCTCCGTCTGGGCGCTGGCTGGAGCTTCCAGCAGAAATGCCGTGCTGCCGTAATTGATGCGGCACACCAGCGGGTCGCGCCGGGACGCTTCGCCTTTGTCCGGGGGCCAGAGCGCGGAAAGGAAAAGCCGCGCCCCAATTTGAATTGTATCGCCGGCCCCGGCGACGCTGGACGGGACATGATGCCGCCGAATCGCTTCCAGCGCGGCCCGTCTGGCTCCTCCAGTGTCCGCCACGGGGTCATCCCAGATTTGGGACACTTGAATGCCGCTGCCGAGCAGGGCCGGGATGCCGCCGATGCTGGAAGCGTCCGGCGAAGTCAGCAGCAGCAAGTCTATCGTCTGCACGTTCCGCCGCCGCAGCAGCGCGGCAACCGCCGGGGCCGCTTCCGCGCTGCCGGTATCCACCAGAACCGACCGGCCTTCCGGGGACTGGATCAGCGTGCAGTCGCCGTCCCCGACATCTAAAAACGAAACGACAAGCTGCGGCGTGTCCCGGCTTGGGTGACTGCGCCGCCAAGCGGTTCCCAGCAGGGTTCCCGCCAGCGCCAGCACAATCAGCAGCAGGAGCGTACTGCCGCGCTGAAGAATTTCACTGCTTTGAAGTGCATTGCGTGGTCTCATTGTCGGCAGTTCCCCAGTAATTTAGAGGGCAAAAGCGTCAAGAAAAGGGTCAAAAGAAAAGTCGGCATGACGCAAGTATAGCATCTCCCCCCTGCAAGAAGCACTGCTTGTGATTTTTTTCACAGATTATGTTTCTGCGTCTTGATTCCCAATTTTGCATACGGTATAATGGGAAGACAATGCTTCTTTCGTCTTCCAGCCCGCTGCGCCTGCACGGAGTTTCAATGGCTTACGGGCGGCGGGAGCTGTTTGCGAGCGTCAGCGTGGAAGCGGCGCCGGGCCGCTGCCTTGTTGTTTCCGGCGCAAACGGGACCGGAAAAAGCACGCTGCTGAAGATCATTGCGGGACTTCTGCGGCCAGACGCGGGCTGCGTCGAGTTTGACGGCCCGCGCGGCTACGCCGCCCCGGACGTTCAGCTTTACGGCGAGTTGACCGGCTCTGAAAATTTGACGTTCTTCGCCCGCCTGCGCGGCATTTCCAGCGGCAACAGTTTGGAACTGCTGAAGCAGGTCGGTCTGCCTGGGGCGCGGGGCCGGGACTTGGTTTCGGCGTATTCATCGGGAATGCGCCAGCGCCTGAAGCTTGCCGTTTCGCTGCTCGGCGATCCCAGGCTTTTGATCTGGGACGAGCCGACGGCGACTTTAGACAGCGCGGGCCGGGGCCGCGTGGATGCGCTTCTTTCCGAAAGCCGCGCGGCAGGGCGCATCGCGGTTGTCGCCACGAATGACCCGGATGAAGCAAGGCGCTGGGGAGACCTATCGTTAACGATTGGATAAGCCGCAATTGGACAGCGTCCGCCTGGACCATTTTTCGCAAAGACCTGCAAGTCGAGCTGCGGACAAAATACGCGCTCGGCGCGACCTTGCTGTTTGCGGTCACGACGCTTGTTGCCGTGTCTGCCGCGCTGAGCTCAGCCACGGTCAAATCGGAAGTGAAAGCGGCCCTGCTGTGGATTGTCCTGCTGTTCGCCGCGCTTTCGGGCCTCGCCCGCGTGTTCGTGCGCGAGGAAGAAGCCGGAACCGCGCCGCTGCTAAAATTGTACGCGCCGGCGACGGCGGTTTATGCCGGCAAATGGCTGTTTAACAGTGCGCTGGTTTTTTCCGTAGAACTGGTGAGCGTCCCGCTGTTTCTGGTCGTCCTGCCGCTGGAATCGGTGAACTTTGCCCTGCTGTTTGGTGTTCTTTTTCTGGGCGGCCTCGGCCTGTCGGCGTCTTCTACGTTTGTCGCCGCGCTGATCTCGCAGGCATCGTCGGGGAAAAGCTCGCTGTTTTTTGTGGTTGCGTTCCCGATTTTGCTGCCGCTGCTGCTGATCGCCGTGCAGGGAACCATCGGCGCGTTTGACGGCCTGCCAAGCCACGCCGCAAAATCGCGCGTTGACATTGAAATGCTGGCGGTTTATAGCTTGGTAATGACAACAGCGTCATTTTTGCTGTTTGAGTATGTTTGGAATGACTAATATTGATAAAATTGGCAGAATCGCGCTCCTGTTGTTGCTATGCGCGACCACAGCGGGCGGATTTTTGTGGCTGCCACCAGCTCGCTCTTTCGTGAACCCGAACACCGCACGAATTGTCGTATTCCATGTGCCATGCGCCATCGTCGCCGACATCGCCGCTGTTGTTGCTGCTTGGTTTGCGATTGTCTACCTGCGCCGTCGCAATCCTGCCGATGATCTTAAGTCAAGCGCTTCGTTTGGTTTGGCTCTGTTGTTCTCGGCGCTGACGACTGTAACCGGGGCAATTTTCGCCAAATCCCAGTGGGGCGGTTACTGGAACTGGGACCCAAAGCAGACCGCAATTTTGATGCTGCTGCTAATTTATGTCGCCTACTTCGTACTGCGGGCTGCCATTGACGACGCGCGTAAGCGTGCGGCTCTGAGCGCCGCCTATGCCTTGTTTGCCGTGGTCGCCGTGCCGTTTTTGACCTACGTTCTGCCGAACTCAACGGATCAAACGCTGCATCCGAAAAACGTGATTAATACCCGCGACGGGCTGGACTTTTCTTATAAAGTTGTGCTGTGGGCGGGCGTTTTAGGCCTGTCGCTCGTTTATTTATGGGCGTTCAGGCTGCACGTCGCGCTTGGCATGGTGCAGTTTCGACTGAATGAACGCGCCCGTTCGGCCGCTCAAACACGCAGCATCCGCCGGCCAACAGTCATTGAGGCGCAACGCTAAATGCCGTCTTTGCTGCCGCTGATGCTGGTGCCGCTGTTGGTTTGGGCTGCCGTGTGGGGCTATCTATGGAATCTGGATGGCAAAGTTAAGCGTTTGGAAGAAGAAATGCGCCGCATTGAGCAGCCGGACGAAGAACTTTAAGAGAATGCCGGGGTTGTAGAAAACCCTGGCAAAGAAGCGTCCTTCGGACGAAGATTGAAAGCAGAGAAGATGGCCTTTCTGTGTCCGAAGGACATTTCCTGCCGGGGTTTTTATAACCCCGGCACCCTGAGACAACCATGAAGAACAAAGGGGCCTTGATCGGCCTGATGATTATTATTGGGGCGCTGGCCTTCAGCGCGGTGGCGTTCAAGAACAATTTGGTCAACGCCGTGCCGTTCGCCGAAGCCATGAAAGCGACGGATTCCGACGTGCAGGTGATGGGTGCGCCTCTTTCCGGCACGATGAATTACGACAGCGCGGCCCATGCCCTGCGGTTTACAATTCTGGAGAAGTCTACAGGCCAAACACTTCCTATCATCTATAAAGGTCCGAAGCCGGACGATCTGGACTCGGCGATGGCAAAGGCCGTCGCCATTAACGCGCAGGGAACATACGACCCGGCGCAGGGGGCGTTTGTCGCTGATAATCTGCTGGTCAAATGCCCGTCCAAGTACCAGGGGCAGGGAACGACTGAGCGAAGCTACGGTGGGTAGGAACCCGGCCTTAAAAGGCCAGGCTAAAAAGATACAAAAGCCCTCCGGGCTTGAAGATTAGCTTCTGATCATTGGCATTCAGCCCCGCAGGGGCTTCGTACCCTTTCAGCCTGACCTTTCAAGGCCGGGCCTCCCTGCAAACTTAGAACACAGCAAATAACATCATGCCGTCACCATTTCTGCCGCTACTCGGCACAATTACAATCTGGACTGCTGTGGCTGCGCTCATCCTGTCAATGGGCAGCTACCTGTTCGCCTGCGCCAAGCGCGAGGCGGCGGACGGCGGGGCTTTGTTCGTGCGCCTGGGCCGGGCGGCCTTTGTGCTGGCGGCGGCGTGTACGCTGGCGACGGCGGGGGTGCTGGGGTCGCTGCTGGTGACGCACAGATTTGACGTGCAGTACGTCTACGACCATTCAGCGCGGGCGATGTCGCCGCTGTATTATTTCCCGTCGTTCTGGGCCGGGCAGGAAGGCTCGTTCCTGCTGTGGGGCTTTTGGATTGCCATACTCGGCGTTGTTTTAGCATGGACTTCGGGCGCGGCGGAGCGGCGGGTGATGCCGATTTACGGCGCTGTCCTGCTGTTCTTGATGGGAATGCTCGTGATCAAGCCGCCGTTTCTGCCGACAACCGACTCATTCGGCATTCAGGTGACGCCGACGGAAGGCTTGGGGCTGAACCCTAACCTTGAAAACTACTGGATGGTGATCCATCCGCCGACGCTGTTTCTCGGCTTCGCGGCGCTCACGGTGCCGTTCGCATTCGCGCTGGCGGCTTTGGGCTGGCGGGAGTGGGACGGCTGGCTGCGCCGCGCTTTGCCGTGGGGCTTGTTTGGCTTCGCCGTGCTGGGGCTTGCCATGATGATGGGCGGCTACTGGGCGTATGAGATGCTGGGGTGGGGCGGCTTCTGGGAATGGGACCCGGTCGAAAACGGCCCCTTCGTGCCGTGGATGCTGCTTCTCGGCTTCCTGCACGCGGCCCAAATCCAGCGGGTGCGCGGCGGCTTCTTGAAGCCGACGCTGCTGCTGGCCCTGCTGCCGTTCTCCGGGGCATTGTATGAGACGTTCCTGACCCGCACCGGCATCTTGGACAAATTCAGCGTCCATTCGTTCTCGACGCTCGGCGGCCCGGCCAACAATGTCCTGCTGGGAGTCCTGCTGCTGGCCGTCGGCGTGTCTGTCGGGGCGCTGCTGTGGCGCACCAAAGTCCTTCCAAAGAGCGAAACGGCGACGGAAGAAGTGCAGTCTCGCGAGTTCGGCTACGCCATGGCGATTGTGCTGCTGACGCTGTGTGCGGGGATTGCAGCGGCGGGCCTGTCTGCGCCTCTGCTGACCGGCATCGGGGTTAAGCTGCACCTGGCGAGCTTTCAAGGCGCGGTCCGCGAAGACTACCACAACAAAGCCATGTTCCCGCTGGCTGTGCTTCTTGCCGTCGGGATGGGCCTCGGCCCGCACCTGGCCTGGCGCGGCAAGGGCGGCGCAAACGGCTCAAAGCTGATCACGGCCTACGCGGTCTCGGTGGTCGCGGCGGCTGTGTTCGTGCTGGCTGCAAAGAAGCTGGGAACGCCGCTGACCGGCGGACGGCTCATTCCTGAGCTGCTGCTGTTCACGACTTCGGTGTTTGCAGTTGTCGCCAACCTTCTGCTGCTGACCCGGATGCTGCCGCGCCGGCCCCGCGCTCCCGGCGCGGTGCGCCCGGTCTGGACCCTGGGCGGGACGCTGTCGCATCTCGGCGCGGCGACCATGCTGATCGGCATCGTGTGCCTAGTAGTTTTCGTTAAGAAAGACCCCGACGTAGCCTTGATCCAGAACCAGCCTGTTTCCCTTTTGGACGGCGCGTACACGGCAGTTTACCGGGGCATGTCGGGCAATCCCAACACGGACCGGGACAACGCGCTTTTAGTAGACGTTGCTTCTACCGATGGCCGGGAGCGGTTCAAGGCCAGAATGCCTTATGCGCTGCGAGCGACTGAAGGCGGAGGCCGCAAGATGGTCTTTGCCCACCCGGCCATTCTGCATCACGGCGTCAGTGACTTGTACCTGAACATGGCCGATGGGTCGCAACTGTCAGGCTTTTACAAGACGCCTGTGTACAAGCCGACGCTGAAGCTTGGCGACATCAAGCAGGTCAATTTGAGTCAAGACCCGCAGCACCCGAAAGTTTACACACTCCAATTTTTGTATTTTGACAACCCGATGGGACCGATGGTGCGGGCCACCGGGCAGATGCCGTCCGTCTTTCCCGTTTCCGCCGTCCTGCGCGTGACTTATCATGGCGTTACCGAAACGGTCAAGCCGAAGTTTATTCAGTACGCGGACAACTCCGATCCGAAGTCCCCGGAGCTGCGGCTGCCGGGCAACGCACTCGTCAGCTTCGCAGGCATGAACGCGGGCAGCAGCGACAAAGCAAGACCCGGCGCGGGCGCGATGAACGAGTCGGCGTCCATCTACCTGCGCGAAGACAGCGGCCCGCCGGCGCTGGCGTTTGAGATGGAAGCGACAACGCGCCCGATGATCAACTTTGTCTGGATCGGGACGCTTTTGATGTTCTTCGGCGGCCTCCTTTCCATGCGGCGGCGTATTTTGGAGAACCGCGCCGAGCCGGTGGCCGACCTGCCTCCCGCCATCCTCAGCACGCAGCCTGCGCCCCGCATCGCAAGACGCGGCCAGACGCCGCGTCGCCGGACGGCAAAGCCTGCGCCGTCGCTGATGACGACCGGCAAAGAGATGGCAGGCAAAGGCGGAGGCCAGTAACCCGTCATGCGCCTGCGCCAGATGCTGAAATCCAAAATCCACCGGGCCACCGTAACCGAAGCCGATGTCAACTACATCGGCTCCATCACGATTGACTCGGAGCTGATTGAGCGCGTTGACCTGGCTCCAAACGAGCTGGTCCATGTGTGGAATGCCACCAACGGCCAGCGTTTAGAGACGTATGTGATACCCGGCCCGCCTGGCTCCGGAGTGGTCTGCATGAACGGCCCTGCCGCCCATTTGATCCGCGTCGGCGACATCGTCATCATCGCCGCCTTCGCGCTCACCGACGAGCCGGTTGCCCCCAAGCAGATTTTAGTCGACGAGCGCAACCGCTACTTGAAAGAGTTATAAGAAGTTAAGTGCCATGTTTGAAGTCCGCGTTGAAAAAACCATTGCCGCCGCCCACCGGCTGTTTGACTATAACGGCCCCTGCGAGTCCCTGCACGGCCACAATTACCGTGTGGAAGTCGCCTACAAAGGCACGGAACTGGACCGTTTTGGAATGCTGGTAGACTTCACCGACATCAAGCGGGCGTTCAACGCCGTCTTAGACACGCTGGATCATACTTACCTCAACGAGCTGCCCGCGTTTGAAGGTGTCTCGCCTTCGGCGGAAAACATCGCCGCCTACATTTACCGTTCTCTGAAGCAGACCCCCTTCGACCGCGCCACACTGGATCATGTGAGCGTTTGGGAAACTCCGACGCAGGTAGCCGTTTACCGGGAGGAATAGGCTGCTCTTGAAAGTCAAGGAAGTCATATCATCGAACCTATAAAAAGAGCGGCGTGAATGACATTGTGACCGTTTCAGGCGTAGACGGTAAAGATGTTTCTCCCGGACAGTTGCCGCAAATCAAGCGAAAGGCAGGATGGAAATAATGGCTGTTCTTGACGCACCGCAGGCGGAAGCAAACACAGAAACCAAAGACCCTTTCACGCGCCTGCTTGATCTGACACTCGGCTGGGGCGAATATGTGGAGAAAGACGAAGTCGATCCTCCTGACGGTGTTCGGAGCGCAGACCTCTACGATGCTCACCAATCCATCGCCGCTTTTGCCGAACCCTACTGGGATGCCGCCCCCGAAGTTCAGGAAATGGCGGTGCGCCATTTTGTAGACACGCGCCTGCTGTCGCTGCTGCTGGGAAAAGCCAAGCCATAACCGTGACCCTTTCTCACCTTAAAGTTTGGCAGGAAGCGCTGCGCGAGCCGTGCCTGAGCGTCCTGCTCGCCATGCAGTTCTTGTTTATCTTTTTTGTCGTTCCGCTGACAAGTGAAGGCTCCCTAAGCCGCGTGGTGGTCAACGTGTTCCAGCTTGCGCTGGCCCTGGTGTCGGCCTTTGTCGTTCCCGGCCTGGGCGTGACCCGCCTCGCCATTATTCTGGGATTCGCGCTGACCCTGGCTACCTCACTGTTCACGGCCCTTGACCCAACCCGCCTGCTGCACTATTTGGGCTTGTTCCTGTTTTCCAGCGCCGTCAGCCTCGGCGTCGGCAAGGCCGTGTTCAGCGACGGGCCGGTGACGCATCACCGGGTCCAGGGGGCGGTGGTCATCTACCTCAACCTCTCGCTGATCTTCACGACCGTGTTTTCCTGCCTTTGCCACTTCTCGTCCGGCGCGTTTTCCAACATTTCTTCCCAGTCGAGGCCGCAGTTCGGCCAGCTTCTGTATTTCAGCCTAGCGACCCTGACCACCACCGGCTACGGCGACATCGTGCCGCTGCATCCGCTCGCCCGCAGCTTGTCCAATTTGGAGTCCGTCACCGGCCAGATTTTCCTCGCCACGCTTCTTGCGCGTTTGGTCAACTTGCAGCTCACCCAGCGCTCACGATGATTGTTGCGCAGTGGCAGTCACCGGCTGCTTTGGAGCCGTCAGCACCACGGTAAACGGCACCCCGGCACCCGGACGCTCCACTTCCACTTGCAGGGTAGGCTTTTTCGCCAGTTCTGAAAAGCGTTCCAGTGACATGGTCGCCGTTGCCTCGCCGTCAAGTTTTGTCAGCACATCTCCTGCCAGCAATCCAGCTTTGTC
>CAXUBO010000104.1:0-11867 GCA_964249345.1 uncultured Armatimonadales bacterium
GCGTTGTGCGCCGGCGCTGAATAAACTATAACACAGAGAGTGCGGCCTGTCAAGAACTTTTTTCAAGTATTTTTGCAGGCGCTGGAAAGGCAACAAACGCCATGTGCGGACGGTTTACTTTGTATCATTTGCCGGAAGAAATTGAAGAGCGGTTTGAAGTCCGTGGGTCGTTGGAAGTCCGTGAGTCCGTGGACGAAGCGCGGTACAACATTGCGCCGACCCAGAACGTGGCCGTCGTGACCCAAAACGGCGCCCGGCATTTAGAAAGCCATCACTGGGGCCTGATCCCCTCCTGGGCTAAAGACCCGGCGATTGGCAGTAAAATGATTAACGCCCGTGCGGAAACGCTGGCGGAAAAACCGTCGTTTCGAACCGCGCTGTCCCGCCGCCGCTGCCTCATTCCCGCCGATGGTTTTTATGAATGGCAGGCGGCCGGGGAAGGCGCTAAAGTCAAGACGCCGATGTTCCTGCACCGAAAAGACAGCGGCCTCTTTGCGTTCGCCGGACTGTGGGACGAATGGCACGCCCCCGACGGCTCCCCGCTGCGCTCCTGCACGATTATTACGACCACGCCGAACGCCGTCGCCGCGCCTATCCACAACCGAATGCCGGTCATCCTGCGCCCCGAAGACGAAGCCTACTGGCTGGACCATGCCGTTACGGAGACCCGCGACCTGCTTTCCCTGCTGGTCCCCTACCCTGATGATGCGATGGAGGCCCATGCAGTTTCCCGCCGCGTCAATGTGCCGACGGAAGACGACCCGGCGCTGATTGCAGCAGGGTAACTTGCTGGCAATTCGGCGCCTTTTTGTGGATAATGGGTGTTACGAAAAAAGCACTTTCGGAAAGGAACGCATTTATGAGCGATACAAATGGAAACGGCAGCAGCAATGGAAACGGGCATGGGCTGACGCCGGAAGCGGCGACGCAGCCGGCGGCCAACGAAAAGCCGGCGCTGACGACGCGGCAGGGGCATCCTGTCCACGACAACCAGAACTCGCGCACGGTCGGCAGCCGGGGGCCGATGACGTTAGAAAATTATGCGTTTATTGAAAAAATCACGCACTTTGACCGCGAGCGCATCCCGGAGCGCGTCGTTCATGCGCGGGGCGCCGGAGCGCACGGCTACTTTGAGGCGTATGGCACGGTCGGCGGCGAGCCGGTTGCGAGATATACCCGCGCCAAGCTGTTCCAGGAAGCGGGAAAGCGGACGCCGACATTTGTGCGCTTTTCCACAGTGATTCACGGCGGCACTTCGCCCGAAACCCTGCGCGATCCGCGGGGCTTCGCGGTCAAGTTCTACACCGAAGACGGCAACTGGGATTTGGTCGGCAACAACCTGAAAGTTTTCTTTATTCGGGACGCCGTGAAGTTCCCGGACTTCGTGCATTCGTTCAAGCCTGACCCGGTGACGAACATCCAGGACCCGAACCGTCAGTTTGACTTTGTTTCGCTGTCGCCGGAAACCATGCACGCGATCACCTGGCTGTTTTCGCCGTGGGGCATTCCGGCCAATTATCGGCACATGGAAGGCTCCGGCGTCAACACCTACAAGTGGTACAACGAAGCCGGCGAAGGCGTTTTAATCAAGTACCATTGGGTTCCCAAACAGGGCGTCCGGAACTTGACCCAAGACGAAGCGAACGCCGTTCAGGCCACCAACTTCAACCACGCGACCCAGGACCTGTACCAAGCGATTGAGCGCGGCGATTATCCCGAATGGGATTTCTGCGTCCAAATCATGTCGGACGACGCCCACCCGGAGCTTGACTTCGATCCGCTGGACGACACCAAGCTCTGGCCGGAAGACAAGTTCCCGCTGCTGCCCGTGGGCCGCATGGTCTTGGACCGCAACCCCGTGAACTACTTTGCCGAAGTCGAGCAGGTCTCGTTCGGCACCGGCGTCTTAGTGGACGGCCTGGATTTCTCCGACGACAAGATGCTGCAAGGCCGGACGCTTTCTTATTCCGACACCCAGCGGCACCGGGTCGGGGCGAACTACTTGCAGCTTCCCATCAACCGGGCCAAAAAAGAAGTGTATACCAACCAGCGCGACGGCCAGATGACCTACTACGTCGAGCAGGGGCCGAACCCGCATGTCAACTACGAGCCAAGCAGCCGGGGCGGTCTTGTCGAAACGCCTCAGTCCGGCCAGCCGCACACGCCGTATGTGGAAGGCAATTTAGTGCGGGCATCCATTGAGCGCAAGAACCCCTACGGTCAGGCCGGAGAGCGCTACCGAACATTTTCGCAGGCTGAAAAAGACGAGTTAATCAACAACCTCGTTTCCAACCTGAAGAAGTGCAACCCGGACATTCAGGAACGCATGGTCGGGCATCTGCTTCAATGCGACCCCGAGTACGGCCAGCGCGTCGCCGGCGGCCTGGGCCTGTCCGACACGCAAAGCGCTGTCGCCGTCGCCCGCCGCGTCTCCGAGCAGGCCGGCGAATTTGCGATGGATCGCAGCTAGTTTCGCCGGCTGCCGGCAGGGCAAAGAAGCAGGGCAAAAGAGGGCGCGGCAAAGCCGCGCCCTCTTTAACGCTTAAGCGAAATGGTAAATCGGGAAGCGGAACAGGAATTAGTTTTTAATCAGCGCGTACAATCCGGCGTGGCCGGGATTGTCAGGATCGTACAAGACTGTGACCGGCTGGCCGACCCCAAATTTGCGCCACTGGTCGGCGCTGACCTGCTCTTCGCGGTTTCGGCCTTCGCCTGCGCCGCCTGAGGCGTAGCCATAGCGCAGGAAATAGCGCATCATGTCTTCCGTTTCGGAGCGCGTGTGAGTGATCGTGCCGATGGTCGCGGTCCCTTGCCGCAGCAAAAACCGGTGGCTTCCGGCCCAGCGGATGAGGCGGCGCAGGAGCAGCAGGCTGACCGTGAGGACGAGGCTTCCGGCCAGCAGCAGGGAAGCAATGCGGCTGCCGGGGTTTGGCCCCCAGGGCTGGCAAACGGGCGTTCCAAAAAAGGAAGCCTCGCGCAGAGGAAACGGCTGCCCCACTGTGAAGCGTGCCGCCGGCGGGGACGGCATTTCGTTTTCAATCCCCGGCGGGGTTTGCGGTGCGCCGAGGACAATCCAGGCGCTTCGAGAGCCTCCGCGTGGGCCAGGAACAAAAACCTCGTAACGGATCGCGGTCTGCCGCAGCAGTACGCCTTTTGGGGCAGCCGGGCCTATGGGCGGTTCGGTTTGGATGGCGACAATCTTGCCGTAAACCGTGTATCCGGCAATGTCCAGGCCCAAAAGCTTGACGCCTTCCCACAAAGCGCGGCCGCTGCCGAAGGCGCACAACCCAAGCAGCAGCGCCGCGACCGACAGCAGCAGCCGGGTACGCCCCGGCAGGCGCAGCCGGCGCGGGGCGGGCGCAAGAAGTTCCGGTTCGAGGACATGTTCAGCAATTGATTCCACAGATGGCTTTTCCCCCGTCTTCAACTGTCTTCAAACAAACGGCAGCCGCAGGCAGAACACCGTTCTGCCTGCGGCGATTTTGACGGCGCGGGGCTGTGCGTGACTGAGAGTTGTGCACGGCTTAGGGCTGTGCATGAGTGGCCGCTTGGCCTGTAACCGCTCCTGTGTAGTAGTTGAAATCGTAACATACCGGATTGGCAATCACCGGCTCGCCTGCCTGGGACAGAACCGTTTGGCCCTGACGGATAAGCTGGAACGACTGAGCACCCACTTGAAACGGAACGCGGGTGTGGCTGAGACCCGCCGGTACAGGGTAAGTCAATGTTTGAGAGCCGGTCGTCACGGACAGTGTCGCCGGCGCGGTGAGAAGCGTCGTGACAAAGATCACGTCCGAACAGTCGCCGAGGAACCAGGTCACGGGTCCCAGCGGATCGTTTGACGCCACGGCGGCTTTCGGCGTGGTCCGGTAGAAGTAATACAAGCTGTCATTCTGGATAGCCGGCTTGGCGCCTGACTTGTACCAGTTGACGAAATACTGGTTCAGCTTCAGCGCCCCGGCATGGCACTTGTAGTAGTCCAGCGCCGGCACCTGCAAATACGGGAAATACTTGCTAATGTCGTCAATCGGCGACATATAAGTGGCTTCATCAAAGTCGTTCCAGGTGAACATTTCGACCCAGTCCGGCTTCTGGACGTTGATGATGGAGTTCCACTGGGCGGCCAGCCCTTCCCCGCCGTCGTATTCCATGTAGCGGCGGCCGGCGCTTACCTGCCGGCTGCCCCAGTACTGCGGGGTCACGCTGCCCATGGTGCCGAGACCGGCGGCTTTCATCAGGGATGCATTGTTTTCCGCTTGGGAAAGCGTCACTCGCGCCGGGTCCGTCGGGACACCAACACTGCCGACGTTGAAGTCACCGTCCGTCAGGCCCGTCAAAAGGCCGTTGACCTGGGCGGCTTGCGTAGCCGGCGAGATGTCAACAAAATAGCTTCCCTGCGGCGTCGTCAGAAAGAAAGCCGGCATAAAGTAAACATTGATGCCAGCGGCACGCAGTGGGTCCAAGACACCTGCCTGCCACCTGCTTCTTACGTCCGCATAAGCGCCGCCCTCGCCGCCCCAGGTGGACAAGACCGGGCGCGAGACAATGGAAGAGCCGGACGTCTGCTGCACATGCCAGTAGTACGGATTGTTGGCATAAGCCGTCATCATTTCCACGACCTCAGGGTAAGTCACTCCGGTCATGTCCGCAGAAAAGAACAGCTTAAAGCCTGAGTTGAGGGCTGCCGCCGCTTGGAACAATTGGGCGGTGAACTGCTTGTACCCGGCGCTGTCCCAGCTTCCGACGTTAATTGCAAAACCGTCAATGCCGGCGGCCTGCGCGTCCTGAATGTCCCGCTCGCGGGCGGCGACACTGTTGCCGTAGTCCGGGCAGCAGATATAATGCGCGAACACAAGCCGCTGGTTCCCGGCGTTTTGAAGAAGGGCTGTGCTGTTCGCCAGGACTCCGGTCTTCAGCGTGGTCGTTTTAATGATCGCCAGCTTCGCCCCATTGTAGACGGCAAGCGACTTCTGGGCATTCCGGCCAGACGCAGTATGATTTGCCGGCGTTTTGGCCGGCTTGTCGGCGGCGCTCCGGGCGGGCGCGGCAGCGCGGGAAAAAGCCCCGGCGTCTTCCAGGACAACTTCCACGGCGGCGCCGGGGTTTGCCGCTTGGAAGGCGTTGACAGCCTCCTGGGCATGGGCTAAAGTCTGGAACGGGCCGTCGGTTTTTTCTGCGTTGTCCGCTTTTTCTGCGCTGCTTGTACAGGGGCCGGGAAGCAGGCCGCTCCACGCATCGCTGCCGGACGGCGAAACATAAAAGCGGGCGGTCCGCCCGCCGGGACCATTCGCGAAATCTTCCGCACCGAGGGCATCAATCTGCTCGGCCATTGTGGGGGTGTAGATCAACACAGTCCGGCTGGAGTCGGAATGCCAGATGACGGAGCCGGTCGGGGCGGCAGAAAACCAGTGGGTAAGCGAGTCTTGTGCGGGGCAGACGGACGGATCAAGAACAACTTCGACCGGGCGTGTCAGGCCGGAACCCAGAAGGGCATTGACCGCTTCCTGAGCGTGGGCCATCGTTTGGAACGGGCCGCTGCCGGCGGAAACCGTAGGGGTCTGGCCGGAATAGGAATCGCTGCCCTGCGGCGAAACATACACAAAATCTACGGCGTCCGCCGCCGGCGCAGCGGCCTGGGGGGCGGCATCCAGAGACTGGAAATCATTCAACGACTGGGCAGAAGCCGGCCTCGCGCCGGGCAGCAGAAGCAAAGCACAGGCCGCCGAGAAGAGCAGAGTCTGGCTGAGCGGAGATGTATATTTTTTGTGTGCGGACACAGATTGCGTTTTCGTCAGTTTTTTCATCGTCAAAATATTTTCAATCCTAAGATTTTGTTGAGTTGGCTAAAGCCGATCAGTGTTTGAGGCCGCTTTATGCAAGCGGCACTCCAGCTTTCGGCGGTTTTTTTTCGCAGATGTATACAGGTTTTTGTCGAAAAAGCCCAAAATGGACAAGCCAAGTGAAAATCCGGTACAAGTACCAAGACGACGAGGAGCGCAGAAAATAAAACGCGGATCAAGTGAAAGTTCGGCAAAAAATAGAGTAGAAGTTCGGTAAAAATCGGTGGAATCTCAGCAGAAGCGTGGATGCAGCGGCGGGGTGCCGGCGGTCTGGTATTATTGCCAGCCATTCCCCGGTCATTCCCCCCTGAGCTTGCGGAAATGAGCAAATTTTCGCCGGCGTCTTGCAGGAACCGATGCTGCAAATAAATCCGTATTGCATTTGCATAAAGCCTAAAGATGCGTTACACTAAAAAGTGATACGGAAAAAGTGACACGGAAAGCGCCGCGACTGTTTCCGGTATGAGGCTTCGCTTGCCCAGCGAACCGAAGATTTGTTTGTCTTGGCACGTTTTTTGCAGAGACGGAAATGCAAGCCGCGTGCGGACCGACATGAAAACGCACGACCGGCACGAATTTCAGCTCCTTTCCAAAAAGATTTTCAATTTCGTTATGGGTCTCAGCCCATCACTTACCGGCCGGAAGCAAAGGATTTCCATGAACGACATTTACGCAGCGAACCATCAGGTTGATACCAGCCTCGGCGATGTGGCGAGGGCGCTTTGGCGGCGCAAGTGGATCATCCTGCTGGTGACGCCGCTTTTTCTGGTCGGCGCTTACTTCTACACGCAGCATCTTCCCCGGCAGTGGCAGGCCGATGCCCAGCTTCGGATCGTGGAAAGGCCGGACATCGGCGTCATAGGAGACCCGGTTGCGGGATACAAGCAGCCGGCCACAGATTCAATCGCGACGCAAATAGGAATGCTGCGGACTGCCGCGATGGCGGACCGGACGATCAGCTACCTGAAAAACCAGGAACTTCAAAACCCAGGCTCGACAGCGGACGTTGCGGGAGTCGGAGTCGGCGCCCTGCAAGGCTCTATCAACGTCACCACGCCCACTGATTCGCAGCTGATCAACCTGTCGGTGCTTGGTTCCAGCCGCGACCAGGCTCTGCTGCTGACAAATGCCGTCGCACAGTCCTTTATGCAGTGGAAAAAAGATGACGCCCGCAAAGATGTCCAGGCCACGGAAGTCACGCTGGAGGCCCAAACAAAACAAGCTCTGCGGGCAATGAACATCACCATGCGGAAGCAGCTTGCTTATCAGAAAGGCCATTCCATTCTGGACGCCGGCTCACAGAGCAAAGTCGGTGATGAGCGGCTGACCACGGCAACCAACGCTGTGGCCAGCATCAAGGCGGATTTGGCGGTGCAGCAGGCCACGGTCGCCACGCTGGCGTCAAGCTTGAAGCAGGCCAACAGCGGCATCACTCAGCTAGGCGTCCGTGATGATGCTTTGATCACTTCGCTGAACACAGAGCTGAACACGGCGAAGCAGCAACGTGATGACATGGCCCGCGTGGTGACTCCGGCGTATCCCGGCAAGCTGCCCCAGATGAACGCGCACATCAAAGATATAGAAGCCCGGCTCAAGGCCGCCATCGGCGCGACCCAGAATCCCAGTCACACCACAATCGCCGAGCAGGGAAACTTGCAGCTAAACTACCTGCAAGCTTTGAACCAGCTCAAGATCACCCAGGCGAAGCTGCAAAACGCAGAACAGCAGGAAGCGGCGGCCAAGCAGGCCGTCGCGCCGCTAGTTGAAACGGGGTCCACTTACGCCCAAATCACCCGGCAGGCCCAGGAAGCGGCAGACCACTACGCACAGTTGGAAAAGTCGTTGAACGCGGCTCAGATGCAGGAAAACCAGATCAACGGCGACATCCAGATCACGCAGTCTGCGGTCGCGCCGGATGCTCCCTCCAAGCCGAACCCGCCCCTGAACATGCTGATGGGCGGACTGCTCGGCCTGCTGGTCTCGCTGGCGGCCGTGTTCTTGATCGAGCAGATCGACCGGCGGGTGCGGACGGAAGACCAGGTCGAGCGGCTGGGCAGCGGCCCGATCGTCGGCGCTTTGCCGCGCTTGTCGCGGGCGTCCCTGTCCCAGCTTGACCGGCGGCAGCTCCCCATTCCTGTGGCGGAGGCCTACAGTCTGGCCGGCGCGAACCTGCTGCGCGTCCTGGGAGCGCCCCAAGCGGGGCAGGGCCGTATTGTGATGGTGACGAGCGCCCAGGCGGGCGAAGGCAAGTCGCTGACGGCGGCGGAGCTGGCACGCTCGCTGGCACGCTCCGGCAAACATGTTATCTTAGTGGATGTAGACATGCGCCGCCCTTCATTAAGCAGCCTGTTCGATGATGCGCCGGCAGACGGTCTGGTAGAAGTGCTTTCCGGCAAAGCGCTGATTGATGATGCGCTGAAAGCATCGGAAACGCCGAACCTGTCGGTTCTATTCAACAATGCCGCACGGGTCAATTCGGCGGACATCATTGTCTCGCCGCACATGACCAACTTTCTGCAAATGGTACGGAACCGGGCGGAGATCATCGTACTGGATGCGCCGTCCTGCACCGTCGTAGACCCGCTTCTGCTGGCCCCTTCGGTGGATTATGTTTTGCAGGTCATTGACCTCGGCCGGGCCAATGAAGACGCGGTCAACAGCACCGCCAGCGTTCTTTCCGGGCTGGCCCCGCTGGGATTGTTTATCAACCGAACCAGCAAGCGGAGCGCCCCGGCCTACGAAGTGGCCCGGTCGTTTGCCGCAACTGCGGCCCGGCCTGTCCTCACCGGCAGCGAGGCCGCGCCGTTCTCTCCGGACCACACGCTGATGATGTTCCGCAACACGTCCGGCTACACTCCCGGACACTTGAACGGCGACATTGACCCGCTGGCGGACGTTCGGGGACAAGATGCCCATGATCTGACAATCCCGCTCAAAAACCGGGAGGACCACTAAATGGCGAGCCGGGAAATTGGTGGTCAGGAAATCGGTGGTCAGGCAATAGGAAGGCCCGCGGTCGCCGGCCTCAATCTGCTGGTGTGGCCTCGCGCGATGTATCTGTTCCTGGCCGGCGCCGCGCTTGTATACGCTCCCATCATCTTGGCAGCGGCCCAGCAATGGATCACCAACGACAGCTACGCGCATGGCTTCTTTATTTTCCCCGTGTCCATTTTTCTGCTTTGGATGCGAAAAGACAAAATACAAGCCGCGCCGCACAAGCCGGAAGCGTGGGGACTGCTGCTGATCCTGCTTGGGCTGGCCGGCGCGATTGGCGGCTACCTGCTCCAGATCAAGTACATCGGCATGTGGTCCCTGATCCCGACCCTGGCCGGCGGCATCTTGGCCCTGCACGGGCGGCAGCTTTGGAAAACCGTCCAATTTTCAGTTTGGTTTCTGCTGTTCGCGGCTCCGATCCCGAACTCGTTCCTAGGCCCGCTGACAGGGCAGATTCAGTGGTACAGCACGACAGGCGCGGCCGCAGTGATGTCGACCCTGGGTTACCCGGTGATTCAGCAAATGAACGTGCTGCAAGTCCCCGGCGCGACACTGGAAGTGGCGAATGCGTGCAGCGGCTTCCACAAGCTGATCAGCTTGCTGGCCTTCGCAACGATTTACGGGCATCTGTTTTTGGACAGCTTCGGCAAACGTGCCCTGCTTGCGCTGATGGCGATCCCCATTGCCCTGCTGATGAACATTCTTCGCATCTCGACTTTGGTAGCGGCGTCCATCTACGGCGGCCTGCATGGGCTTCATGCGCTGCATGACCCGGCGGAATACGCGGCGATTGCGCTTTCATTTGTTCTCTTTGTGCAGGCAGGAAAGATACTTGGATGCAAAACTACCCTGTTCTAGCGGCTGCTTGCTGCGCGATGGTGTTCAGCGTCGCCGCGCTTGAGTATGGCGCCGGGCCGCTTCCGGTTCCGCAGCCGCGCAAGCTGGCCGTGGAAACCTTTCCCAGCCAACTTGGCTCCTGGCAGGGCGGAGCGATTACGCCGGTGGATTCGGATATTCAGGCTCGGCTGCCGACCTCAGCGATCATGGACCGCACCTACGTCAATGCCAACGGCCAGAAGGCCGACGTGATGCTGGTCACGGCCAGCGACAATCTTGACATTCACAATCCCAAAGATTGCTTTCCTTCCCAGGGCTGGCATCTGAGCAACAGCCACGATGAAGTCGTTCAAGGCCAGACCGTAACCGTGATGGATGCCGAGCTTGACAGCCAGAAAAGTACCGTCCTGTACTGGACAACCGGCGTTTATATGCCGCCGTCATCGCGCTATGCCCTGGTGCGAAAAGCGCAGGCACTGCGGGAAAGAATTGTCCCGCGCCATGAAGCTGTCTCGCTGTTTGTGCGTTTGATAGTCCCGCAGAGCCAGGACGCGGACCAAGAGCTGGCCCAGCTTGCTGAACAAGTCATGCCGCCGGTGCAGGCCCTCTTGCAGTCCAAAAAGAAGCCGGGTGAACAAGTCTCCGCCTTGCCGGCGTTTTCTCGCTTGCCGGCGTTTTCTTTTCCGGCTTTTTCCCAGGCGAAAGGCCCCATGCAGGCCGCAATAACAGCAGGAACAACAAAAATGACGACAAGATCGAGTGAGAGAGGAATTTAAACGCAGTCATGCAAGAAGCATCCACCGCTGACAACACCCCATCAGCCAACGTCGCTGACGATACTGTCAATGACGCCACCCGATCCCCGGAAAAAACGGGTTCGCAGGAGAAAACGGGTTCGCAGGAACGGGCGATGACCGCTCCCGCGCCGCTGCGGGACACACTGCCGCCGATGGATACGCTGCCCCCGTTCCCCCAGTCGCGCACCCCGGAGCCGGCCGCAAAAAGAAAGCTGCCGAAAGCGAAAGTGCCGCTTTGGCTTTTGGCTGCCGTGATGTTTATTGCCGGCATTGGAACCGGCGTCCTCGTCATGCGCCACCGCGGCAAAACCGCAGCCATCATTGTTTCGGTCAACGGCGACACAATTGACCGTGATGATCTGTTTAACCAGATGCAGGACTCAGTTGGTGCCAATACCATGCACAAAATGATCCAAAACTCCCTGCAACTCCAGTTCGCGGCGAAAAAAGGTCTTGCGCCTACGGATGCTGATGTAGACCGGGAATACGCCAAGATGATGCAGCGCCCGAACTTCGCGCAGTCGCTGGCCCAAAGCGGCATTCCCGAAGGCGACTTCAAGTACAACCTGCGGGTGCAGCTCGCGGAAACCAATGTCATCACTCAGGGAATTACGGCAACGGAGGCCGACGCCCGAAAGTATTATCAGGTGCAGTCCAGTCCAAGCAATCCAAGCGCCCAGTTTTACCAGCCGGAAGAAGTCAGCTTGCGGGCGATTGCCACGGCGAATGAGTCTCAAGCAAAGCAGGCGCTGGCCGATCTCAACGCTCAGTCCCCGTTTGAGCTGGTTGCCACGACGTACAGCATCGACCCCAGCAGGTCCAACGGCGGGCTGCTCGCTCCGCTGGCGCTGGGCCGCTCGCCCCTCCATGCTGATCCGGCGCTGGAAAACACAATTTTTAACATGAAGATCGGCAGCCAGATTGGGCCGGTCCTTTTTTCCAAAAAGTGGTGGATATTCCGGTGCCAGGATAAAGCCGCTGCTGTCACCATTCCTTATGCCCAGGTGCAGGACCAATGTTTGACCGGCGCGAAGCTGGTCAAAGGAACAATTGTCAACAGCAAGCGCATTCAGCAGGAGTTCACGGACTTCCAGCATTCGTCCAATCTGCAAGCCTTCTGGCCGCAGTACCAAAAAGTCATTTCTACCCGCTAGAAATCCGCTTGGAAAATCCGCCGGCCTTGAAATGAGGCCAGGGCAAAGAAAAATGCTTTTTTTATGGTATGATAAGCCCGAACGCTTAAGTTGGCATGGAATTTGCAGTTCAAACCTGTGAAATAGCCGCCGTTTCGCGCTTTACCGGCGAGGCGGGAGGGCATTTCAGCAGGCGTGCGGGTCAGCAAAGTTCTACGGAACCTGATGACCAGGCAGCTTGACCCTAGAATGAGGCTGTGCCGTTC
>CAXUBO010000104.1:11967-16019 GCA_964249345.1 uncultured Armatimonadales bacterium
TTTGGAAGCGATTAATTTGGAAGCGATTGAGTGGTGGGGATTTGTCACTTGTCGGAGGAAGTATCGGCGGCGGACAGCCAGGAAATGTCCTGGCGAACCACTGGGGAAGGCTGGGAAGCGGCTTCGTGCAGAACGGCATGGTACCGGCGGGCAACGTGGGACAGGGAATATTTTTCTTCCAGAACGCAGCGGGCATTGCGGCCCATCTGCTCGGTCCGCGCGGGGTTCTCGGCAAGCGCGATCAGCGCCGAGACCAGATGCTCGGTCGCGGCCTGCTCCATGTGGATGCCGGCCTGCGCTTCGTCAATGACCCGCGCCACTTCCGACTTGGGCGAGACCGTTGCCACCACAGGCCGCCCGGACGCCAGAATGCTGTAAAACTTGCTGGGAACGCACAAGCCTTCCATGCCCGGCTCTAAGGTGACCAGGGAAACGTCGGCGGAGGCCAGCAGGTCCGCGTAAGCGTCTTTCGCGACAAAGTCAAAGAGCCGCACGTTGCTGAGGGCTTCTTGCTGGACGCGGCGGGCAATATGCGCTTTCTGAGCGCCATCGCCCACGAAAGCAAAATTAATCTCAGGCTGTAAGTCGCGCAGTTCCCGTGCTGCGTCTAAGATGGTGTCAAAGTTATGGTAGCGTCCAAAGTTGCCGGCATATACGGCCAGAAAACCTGACAAGCCATGCTGCGCCCGGAAACGGCTGGATTTCGGTCCAGGCACGATATCTTCTGGGTTTGAGCCAATAGGAATTGCTTCAATATTCTGCGGTGCAATCTTGTACGCTTGGCTGATATGCTCCCCCATATACTCACCGAGAACAACAACTTTGGCGGCGGCATTCAGCCATCGCTGCTGACTCCATTGAAATACTTTCACCACAGGATGGTTGCGAGCAAGCACCTTCATGGTCACGGAACGGTCCGGTTCCAGATCATAAACGATATAAACAAAAGGTGTTCCCCGAAGCTGCTTCAAGGCCATCGCACTCATGGCGGCCATCGGCGGTGCGGTGGCAATCAACACGACATCGTAGGCCGGTAGGGAAACAAGCTTTGCCAGGGCACGGGCGCAGAACAACAGATTAGCCCCCAGCCGCAGGGGCATAGACAGAGCGTTTGGATGCGGGGTTGCCAGGCGATAAATATGGACTCCATTCCAATCTTCATAGGCCGGCAGATGAACCTGCGTCTGCCGATAAAGGTTGGTAGAGGTCACGACGTCAATTTCCATCTCTGAATCCAGCGTTCGCAGCGACCGCACCAGCTCGGAGAGTATGGTTCCGGTCCCACCGGCGCTGTCAGGATAAAAGAATTCGTTGACGATGCAAATCCGCATGATGTTTGGCTCTTTCGCGGCGGGCTACCCGCCGCTTATTTTTCCGCACGCCCGTGTGCGGCAGTTTTCATTGTGCAGCACTTATGACAGGTATCTTAGGACACTCATCTTCCGATGATAGGTACAAGAACCATGCCAACTTGAGGCTGCGGGCGAAAAAAGGCAAAAAGAATTGGAAGAGTTTTTTCGCAGCAAGACGCGGCAACGGACGTACTTGGCACGAAATTTGCATAATGGTAGGGTATCATCGTTCTGATTTCCCAGAACGTGCACTCAGTACACTTTAGTGTACCGCAAAATCTGTCGTATGTCCAATGCTAGTTTAGGCCCAGTGTTGGTTTGATGGTTCTCTTGGCCGCATCTCATCACAAAATCCTATCACAAAATCCTATCACAAAATCCTATCACAAAATCTTATCACACGCAATCAGGAAAGGCTACTGCATGAAAAAGGCGCTTATTACGGGAATTACCGGCCAGGACGGCTCTTATCTGGCAGAACTGCTGCTCGCGAAAGGCTATGAAGTCCACGGGATTATCCGCCGCGCATCGACGTTTAACACAAGCCGCATCAATTCCCTTTACGAAGACCCGCACATCAACGGCGTCCATCTGTTCCTGCACTACGGCGACATTTCCGACTCCACGAACCTCATCAAGCTGCTTTACCGAATCCAGCCGGATGAAGTGTACCATCTGGCCGCGCAGAGCCATGTCCGCGTCTCGTTCGACATTCCCGAATACACCGGCGATGTCACCGGTATCGGCACCGTGCGGATTTTAGAAGCCATTCGGGAAGTCGGCCTGAAGACCCGCTACTACCAGGCCGGTTCTTCCGAGATGTACGGGCTGGTGCAGGAAGTCCCCCAGCGCGAAACAACACCGTTCTACCCGCGTTCTCCCTACGGCGCGGCGAAAATGTACGCGCACTGGATCACGGTCAACTACCGCGAAAGCTACGGCATGTTCGCCTGCAACGGCATTCTGTTTAACCACGAGTCCCCTCGGCGCGGCGAGACATTTGTCACGCGCAAGATCACGCGGGCCGTGGCGCAAATCAAGGCCGGGCTTCAGGACAAGCTGTATTTAGGCAACCTGGACGCAAAGCGCGACTGGGGCTATGCCAAAGAGTATGTGGAAGCCATGTGGCTGATGCTTCAGCAGGAGCAGCCCGATGATTATGTCATCGCAACCGGCGAGACCCATACCGTCCGCGAGTTCTTAGAAGAAGCCTTTTCCCATGTCGGCCTGCACTGGAAAGACTACGTCGAGTTTGACGCCCGCTACGAGCGCCCTGCCGAAGTGGACCTGCTGATCGGCGACGCTTCCAAAGCCAAAGCGAAGCTCGGCTGGGAGCCGCGCACCACGTTCCACGACCTGGTTCGGCTGATGGTAGACGAGGAAATTGCCTCACTCGGCCAGGGGCAGACGCGCCCGAACGTCCTGGTAGGCAGCCGGTAATCGACTTATGACTGAGAACTCTATGACCGAAAGCACTATGACCGAAAGCACTAAGACCAACCTAGCAAGCGAAATTAACTGGCCGGACACCCGCGTCGTGGTCACCGGCGGCGCAGGGTTCCTCGGCTCGTTCGTGGTAGACAAGCTGAAAGAGCGCGGCTGCCGAACAATCATCGTGCCGCGCTCGGCGGACTATGACCTGCGTGACCGGGACGACATCGTGCGGCTGTACGAAGAAGCGCGTCCCGACATGGTTCTGCATCTCGCGGCGGTCGTGGGCGGCATCGGTGCAAACCAGGGCAATCCGGGCCGGTTCTTCTACGACAACGCGATCATGGGCATCCAGCTTATTGAGTATGCCCGGCAGATGGGCGTCAAGAAGTTCGTCGCGACGGGGACAATCTGCGCGTATCCAAAGTTCACGCCGATCCCGTTCCACGAAGACGAGCTTTGGAGCGGCTACCCGGAAGAAACCAACGCGCCCTACGGCCTGGCAAAA
This sequence comes from uncultured Armatimonadales bacterium, assembly GCA_964249345.1. Classification (GTDB taxonomy): domain Bacteria; phylum Armatimonadota; class Armatimonadia; order Armatimonadales; family Capsulimonadaceae; genus JANXMY01. The sequence continues at coordinate 15,259 of CAXUBO010000104.1, forward strand.
AAGATGATGCTGGTCCAGACCCAGTCGTACCGCCAGCAGTACGGCTTCAACGGCATCTACTTGCTGCCGGTCAATCTGTATGGCCCGCGCGACAACTTCGACCTGAACACGTCGCACGTTATCCCGGCACTGATCCGCAAGTGCGCCGAAGCCAAGAACGCAGGCCGCTCCGAAATTGTTTTGTGGGGCGACGGCACGCCGACGCGCGAGTTCCTGTATGTGGAAGACGCCGCCGAAGGTCTCATCCGGGCGGCGGAGTCCTATAACGGCGACCTGCCGGTCAACCTCGGCACGGGCGAAGAGATTCACATCCGGGACCTTGCTACGGTGATTGCGGAGGAAGTCGGCTTTTCCGGCGAGATCAGGTGGGACACCACCAAGCCCAACGGCCAGCCGCGCCGCTGCCTGGATGTCACGCGGGCGAAAGAGCTGTTCGGCTTTGAGGCCCAGAACACGCTGCGCCAGGGCATCGCCAAGACCGTCGCCTGGTTCGGCCAGCATGATACGGAGCTGCGCGAAGTCGTCTTTGCTTGAAAGAAAAACTGGCACTGCAAGTGCCGGTCTATCATCAAGTGAAAGTCGCTCCGCGACTGCGGATAAGAACAAGGCTGCGTTCGCTCATCTTCAGTCCCGCAGGGACTTTCATTCCAAAGTAGACCGGCACTTCCAGTGCCGGTTATTTTTTGCCGGTTATTTTTTTACCAAGCCAAACTTTTCGTACTTGCGCGGCACGTTCCGCTCCTCAAAATGGCAGCGGGCCG
>CAXUBO010000105.1:0-15571 GCA_964249345.1 uncultured Armatimonadales bacterium
GCGCTTCGCCAGGCACGGCGGGGCCTACACGAAAAAAGGGTCTGGATTCTTTTGGAACTCCCGCCACTGCGCGACTAGCCCCGTGTTCGGGATAATCTCGCGGTGCCGCTCACTCCACCCCGGCTTTTTCGGGTTCGCCGTACTCCATTCATAAGTGACGCGGTAATCAAACAAGTCGCTTCGCAGCAGCTCCACTTTGCGCTTTTCCGAGACTTCCTCCACCGTCACCTCAAATGTCTTGCGCCCGGTCGCATCGTAGCCGATATTCTCCGCCAGCGCCATGAAGACCGGGACGTCGCTGGAGACGATCTCGCCGTTCGCCAGGCGGCGCAGGAACACCAGGCTGGCTTTGACGCCTGCGTCGTAGTGGGCGAACGCGAACTGCGGCAGGGATACGACTCCGAGGAGCTGAAACCGCTCCAAAAGCCAGTCTCGGACACCTTGAAGCGAGGAGTTGGTCAGGATGCCGTCGGGCAGCACAATCGCGGCTTGGCCGGTGCCGGGCTTGAGGAAGGAATGCACGCGCTCCAAAAAGAGGATTTCGGTCTTGATGCTGGCCCGGTCTTTAACCGCTTTAGCGCCGCGCTTGCGGTCGTTTTCGCCTTTTTCCGACTCGTCCGGCTCCGTGCCGGTCGTGCTTTTGCCGAGGTAGTTTCGGAGGTCGAACTGCTCCAAATAGCCGTCTGATTTTTCAGTCCGCTTGATGACCGAGCCGAACGGCGGATTGGTCAGAACGAGGTCGAACTTGCCGGGCTTCAGCGTCTTGTTCTTGTCTTCCAGCCGGGGCAGAAAGTCCAAAGCGTCATTGCCGATGATGTTGGTATGGCCGTCGTCATGGATGATCATGTTCATCTTTGCGACACGCGCCAGTTCTTCGTTGATTTCAATGCCGAACAGGTTCTTCTCGGCGAAATCATGCCACCACTTGAAATGAGCATTGCTCTGGGCGACGTTGCTTTGATGAAGCGGAAAACGGCGATCCGCTTCCCGGCGGACATGATCTAAAGCATACAGGAGGAACCCGCCGGAGCCGCAGGCGGGGTCGAGGACAAGCTGATCGCGCTCCGGGTTCAGCACTTCCACGGCGAACGCAATCAGCTCACGCGGCGTAAAGTATTGGCCGAAGTCCCCTTTGAAGAAGCCGCCCATGAACTCTTCAAACGCGACGCCTTTGGTATCAAGCTCCGTGCGGTCCAGCGAGATGTTTTCGATGTGTTCCACGCATCGGGTCAGCAGGCCCGGCTCAATGTTGATCTTATCGGTAAATACGTCCGGCTCCAGCTTTTGCTCGGCATCGTACAGCTTGTAAATCCGCGCCGCCAGGTCTTCGGCGGTTTCCTCGTCGCGCCGCTGGAACGCATACGGCCTGCCGTCTTCGCGCGTAATGTCCTTTTCGTCCCGGTGCTTAACAAAGATAATCTTGCAAAACTCGCCGAACGCGGCAATTGGGCTGCGCCGTCCGCCTTCCCAAAGCGTCTGATGGCATTTACGGATCGCCGAGCGCAGCTCTTCACGCGGAACGGCGGACAGGTCTCGGCCCTCGACGTTCTTATAGAAGCGCCATTCGGGTGGCTTGCCGTAGCGGACCGGAACGTCGGTCAGCACATTGCGCTCCCGCTCCCCCGCTGGAAACTTGTCGAAGCGCAGCAGGCGGCGGGTCAATCCGGCGACAACGCCGCAATACTTCGCGCCGAGGCTGGCGCGGTTGCCGCAGGCTTGCTCAATCGCCTGAGCAAATTCGGCATCGGAAATATCCGCACGCTTGCATTCAAATACAAAGTAGCGGTCCGTCAGCTCATCGTTACTGTAAATGACAATATCGGCCTTATCGTCCGGCGTCCGCCGCTCGACTTTGACCTCAAACCGCATCCGCTCCGGGGCGTACTCATATTTGTAGATCAGTTCCGCCCAAAACTCGGCACGGACTTTTTCTTCCGGGTCCGCCCACCGCTCCGAGTGATTAGCAGCGACATAGTGAATACGTTCGGCGCGGCCCTCGCCGCTGAATTTCACGTGACCATCATTAAAAGCACGTTCAAAGAACGTAGACTCGGTTCCAGTAGGCATATAAAGAGTATAGCACACAAAGGCATCGGCATTAGGAAGCGCCGCGCAGGCGGGCGAGGTCTTGGCGGGGCGGGACGCCGAAGAGGCGGCGGTATTCGCGGCTGAATTGGGAGGGACTCTGGTAGCCGACCCGGTAGCCGGCGGTGGCGGCGTCGAGGGCTTCGGAGAGCATGAGGCGGCGGGCTTCCTGAAGGCGCAGGCGCTTCTGGTACTGCAAGGGGCTGAGGGCGGTGACGGCCTTGAAGTGGTGGTGCAGGCCCGACGCGCTCATGCAGACTTCCTGGGCAATCGTTTCAATGGACAGCGGCTCGGCGTAGTGGCGCTTGATCCATTCCGTCGCCCGCGCGACCCGCTCCGTCAAGCTGTTACGGACGGCGATCTGGCGCAGGCGTTCGCCCTGCTCGCCCGAAAGCAGGCGGTAGAAAATCTCGCGCACGGCCGGCGGCGCCAGCATCGGCACGTCTTGGGGCGTGTCCAACAGGCGCAGCAGACGCACCACGGCGTCCAGCAAGGCGGCGTCCGTCCGGCTCAGGGAAAAGCCCCGTGCAGGCGTTGTTCCCAAAGGCCGCTGAGACGGCGCTTCTTCCTTCGCTTCTTCCATTTCCAGCAGCAAGGCGCTGATCTGGCGCGGGTCAATGTCCAGGCAGAACCCCAAGTAAGGGTCTTCCGGCGACGCTTCCACAATCTGCACTGTCAGCGGCATGTCCACTGAGAGAAGCAGGTAGCGTGCGGGATCGTGCAAGTACGTTTCTTCGCCCAGCATCGCCAGCTTGCCGCCCTGCGCCGTGATGCAGAACGTCGGCTTTAAGACGCCGTGCACGGGGGGCATCGGCGCGGAAAGGCGATGCAGGGTAAGCTCCGGCACCGCCGTTTGATGGTTTCCATCGGTCTCGGTCAGGCGGCCCAGCAGCGCCGTCATCTCCGCTTGCTTCTCGCACAGTGCATTTTTCATGCCTTTACTGTACCCGCCCGGCGCAAGCCGCAATGCACGCCGTTTGCAGGATTAGGCAATGATCTTGCAGGATTTGGGCAGAAGTTTCTGCGGCGCGGCGTGTATCATAAGAGCAGCACTTTATCGCATAGGAGACAAACTTATGACCCAGACTGTTCACGGCTATGCCGCCCAGTCCGCCGACGCGCCGGTCACGCCGTGGGAATTTATGCGGCGGGACCCGCGCCCGGACGACGTGACCATTGACATTCTTTACTGCGGCGTCTGCCACACCGACATTCACTTTTCTCGCAACGACTGGGGCTATACATCTTACCCGCTGGTGCCGGGCCATGAGATTATCGGGCGCGTTTCCGGCATCGGCCCGGAAGTCACAAACTTTAAGGTCGGCGACACGGTCGGCGTCGGGGTGCTGGTGGATTCCTGCCGGGAATGCTCCGCCTGCCGGGCCGGGCTGGAAGTCTACTGCGAGAAGTACCCGACCTCCACTTACGGCGCCCAAGACCGGCATGACGGCTCGCCGACTTACGGCGGCTACTCGGATAAAATTCTTGTGTCGGATCGGTTCGTGCTGCACATCCCCGATGCGCTTGACCCCAAGACCGCCGGGCCGCTGCTCTGCGCGGGCATTACCACTTACTCGCCGCTCCGCCACTGGAAAATCGGGCCTGCCCACCGAGTCGCCGTCGTCGGACTGGGCGGGCTGGGCCATCTCGGCCTCAAGTTCGCCAAAGCGCTGGGCGCGGAAGTGACCCTTTTCACGCGCACCCCCGGCAAAGAAGAAGAAGCGCGGCGGCTTGGCGCAGACCATGTTGTGCTGTCTACTGACCCGGCGCAGATGGCAGCCGCCGCCAACTCGTTCCATTTCATCTTAGACACCGTGCCGGGCGCCCACGACCTCAATCCGTACCTGGCCACGCTGAAGCTTGACGGCACGCATATTTTAGTCGGGCAGCTTGACGCGATAGAACCCGCGCTCCTCGGCGTCTCGCTGATGGCAGGCCGCAGGTCGCTGGCCGGGTCCGGGGCGGGTGGCATCGCTGAGACTCAGGAAATGCTGGAATTCTGCGCCGAGAGGGGCGTGACCTGCGACATAGAAATGATCCGCATTCAGGACATCAACACGGCCTTTGAGCGCGTCCTAAAAAGCGACGTGCGCTACCGCTTTGTGATTGACATGGCCTCGCTGAACCAGGGCTGATCAAAGGAAAAGCACCATGAACCTGACCGATTTTCGCACGCTGGGCCGATCCGGCCTTGTCGTCAGCCCGCTGGCGCTTGGCACCATGACATTCGGCACGGCTCGCTGAGGTTCGGACGAAGACGTTTCCGAGGCCGTGTTCAACGCTTATGTGGGCGCGGGCGGCAATTTTATTGACACCGCCGAAGCCTACGCCGGCGGACGCTCGGAAGAAATGCTCGGCGGCTTTATCCAGAAGCGCGGCCTGCGCGATAAAATGGTGCTGGCGACCAAATTTTCCTTCAGTGCCGAAGACGGCAACCCAAACGCCGCCGGCAACGGGCGCAAGAACATGGTCCGGGCGCTGGAAGGCTCGCTGAAGCGGCTTGGGACGGACTACATAGACCTCTACTGGATGCACATTTGGGATACAGTAACGCCGGTTGAAGAAGTCCTGCAATCGCTGGGCGACTTGCAGCGCATGGGCAAAATCCGGTACTTCGGCTTGTCCGACGTGCCAGCCTGGTACGCGGCAAAAATGTCCACCCTCGCTTCCGCGCATACGGCTCCCGGACCGGTAGCCTTGCAGATGGAATACTCCCTGGTCGCGCGGGAGATTGAGCGGGAGCATCTGCCGGCGGCCCGCGAGTGCGGGCTGGGCGTATTGCCCTGGAGTCCGCTGGCCGGCGGCTTTCTCGCCGGCAAGTACAAGCGGGCGGACGCCGGAAGCGACGGAGAAGGCCGACTCAGCGGCGCGAACCCGTTTGGGGACACGAAATTTACCGACCGCAACTGGCGCATTTTGGACGAGCTGCGCTTGATTGCCGCCGAAATGGGCAAGCCGCCGGCACCCGTCGCCTTAGCCTGGGCCGCCAGGCAGCCCGGCATCACATCCACGATTATCGGGGCAAGCAAGCCGGGGCAATTGCAGGATAATCTTGCGTCGCTGGACATCCAGTTCACGCCTGAACAGCTTGGGGCATTGGACCGGGGCAGTGCCCCGGAGCCGTCGTTTTATGACTACTTACGGTCCGGCGTCTTAAGCCGGATTGTTTTCGGCATGGCAGTTCAAGGCTGGCCGCAGTGAGCAGGCAAAAGCGGCACGTCATCTCGCAGGAAATTCCCGGCAGGGCTGCTGCCGGGGATTTCCTGCGCTTTGTTTGCGCTGTTACCCTCGGTGCGTTCCTTCATTCACATGAGGCTCGTGCTGCTCGTCGGTTCCGGGAGCATGGGTGTAGAACTCCGGGCCGTGCTTGTCGTCATCCATCTCGTGCAGCACGGCTTTGTCGTCGGGGCTGAATTTGACGTTCTTTTCGTCTTCCGTTAGCGGCTGGTCAAAGTCAGTGGATTTTTCGTCAGGCATTGCGTTTCTCCTAGTTCTTGAAAAGCTTCTTGGGACAAGCAGTATTTACCCAAAAAGCAGAAATGAACTGCTTTTGCTCATCGCTTTTTGCATTGTCAAACTCGCTGGGGTTACTTCCCCGCCAATCCGGGAAACAAGAAATGATAGATTTTCAAGGAGAGTTCTATGACCAACACAAAAGGCTACGCGGCCCAGTCCGCGACAACGCCCCTCGCGCCGTGGGAGTTTGAGCGGCGGACGCCCGGACCGACGGACGTTCAGATTGAGATACTCTTCTGCGGCGTCTGCCACTCAGACATCCATCAAGCCCGCAACGAATGGGGCAATGCGACGTATCCAATGGTGCCGGGGCATGAAATTGTCGGGCGCGTCTCGGCAATCGGCAGCGATGTCACCAAGTTCGCGGTCGGCGATCCGGCCGGGGTCGGGGTCATGGTGGATAGCTGCCGGGACTGCGAAAGCTGCCGGATCGGGCTGGAGCAGTACTGCGACCGAGGCCGGACCGTGCTCACCTACAATTCCAAGTTCCCGGACGGCACGCCCGCTTACGGCGGCTACTCCGACAAAATTGTCGCCGATGAAGCGTTCACGCTAAAAATCTCGCCCAAGCTCAATCTCGCTGCGACTGCGCCGCTGCTCTGCGCGGGCATTACCACCTACTCGCCCCTGCGTCACTGGAAAGTCCAGCCGGGCCAGAATGTCGGCGTCGTCGGGCTGGGCGGTCTCGGCCACATGGCGCTCAAATTCGCCCATGCGTTCGGCGCTCATGTGACTCAGTTTACGACTTCGCCCGGCAAGGAAGACGATGCCCGGCGTCTGGGGGCCGACGAAGTCGTTCTGACCCGCGACCCGGAGGCCCTCAAGCCGCTGGCGAACAAGTTCCATTTTATTTTGGATACCGTCTCCGCGCCGCACGACCTCAATATGTACCTCAATTTGCTGAAGCGCGATGGCAGCATGGTCCTCGTCGGCCTGCCGGAAGTCCCGGCTTCCGTGTCCGCCTTTCCCCTGGCCGGCAAGCGGCGCTCCCTGGCCGGGTCCAACATCGGCGGCGTGCCTGAAACCCAGGAAATGCTGGACTTCTGCGCCGAGCATAACATCGTCAGCGACATTGAGATGACGCCGATCCAAAAAATCAACGACGCTTACGAGCGGATGCTCCGAAACGATGTCAAGTACCGCTTCGTCATTGACATGGCTTCGCTGAACGAGTAATCCCCCCGCTGTTCTGCGCCGGACATGTATAGAAGTGCGCTTTTACCATACACGTTAAGCCAAACTGCACGAACAGCACCCGGCTTCCTGTCCAATTACGGACGGAAAGCCGGGTGTTTTGCCCCGACGCCTCTCCTCCTACCCTTCCTTCTTCCTACCCTTCCTGCTTAGGGAGGGGTGGCGCGAAGTGCCGGGGTAGGTCTTACTCCTGCGCTTTGCGCCGCTTGGCGGTGACAGCCGCGCCGCCGAGGCCCAGCGCCAGCAGCAGGCCGAGGCTGACTGTGGTGGACGCTTCCGGCACGGCGGCAGGCGACGACGAGCCGAACGCCAGGCCATCAGGAAAATTGACATCCCCGCTAGTGTTGAACTTTGTGCCAACGCCTGCGCTGCTGACTTTTCAATCGTGTTGTCACCACTATTAGCAACAAACAGCGCTTGCTGGGCGTGGGCGGCGGGAACGGCGGCGAGGCCCAGAGCCGCGAGGGCAGTCAGGGTGCTGAGACGTGGGTGAAGGAATGTTTTCGTAGAAGGAATGCTTTCTGTCCCCCGATCAGGGGCGGATGGGAATGAAGCTTACTTGGGCAGGCACGCAGGGCAGCACAGTGACGGGAGTGTGCGTACAATCACGGTAAATGGTACAGCGAAAATCATGCCAAATTGCGTAGCTGCGCCTGCCGGCTTCCTTTATTTTCCCGGCGGTAAGACCGCCTGCAATAGCCGGGCCGGGAACCTTCCCTAACGAAATGCAGTCTCACTGCCATAATGGAGTGTGGAGGCGGCATCGCGAAAGGAGCGAGTTCTATGACAGCTATGTCTGTCTCCCCAGGAGCAGTGTTGGCGCCGAAGGTTCCCCTCTCGGTCAATGGAGCAGTGAGCGGCGATGAGTCGCAATTGGTGAAGCTGACCAAGCGGGAAATTGAAGTGCTGACCCATGTGATCCAGGGCAAGTCCAGCCGAGAAGTGGCCGACCAGTTGTTTGTTTCCAAGCGCACGGTGGATTTCCACCTGGCGAATGTTTACGACAAGCTGCATGTCAACAACCGCGTGCAGGCGTTCCGCCGCGCCACGCGGCTCGGCCTCATTCCCTACGAAGCGCAGTTCGCGGATTAGTAGTCACTGAAAAGCGAACTGACAAAGAGCAAAAAGCCCTAGCAGCCGCAGGCAACCCAAATCAAGGCGGGAGACGCAAGTCTCCCGCTTTTTTTGTGCGGGGCGCAGGACCCCCTAGCCCCCAATAATGGGGGAACAAGAGAAGAGCAAGAAACGCGCTCACGGCCTCACTTGATAATCCAGCGTTTTCGTGACCGCAGCCCCGCCGCCGGGCGGCGTCACCTTAATCGTGACTCGCCACGGGCCGGGCATGGCAAACGACACAGACGCCTGATAGCGCCCTGCGCTGACTTCTTTAAACGCTGGGTGCCAGGTTCCCATGTCCATCAAAGTCATGGCGACGAACGCTTTGACAGACGCGCCGAGGAGCGGCTTGCCGCCCGCGCCGGTGACAGTCAGCGTCAGCACGTTTCCATGCCCCGCTTTCGGCGGGCTGGGCGCAATCGCCGCTGTGATGATGGAAACCGTGGCGGGAGGGGCCGGGGCGGCAGCCGGCGGCGTTTCGGCAGGCGCAGGGCTGCTCCTGTCCATCTTGCCCATGTCCATCTGCATCATCGCGGAGTTTTTCAGGCGCGACGGGCGGAAGCGCAAGTAGACTTGGAACGACAGGGACGTGCCGCTGCCGTAGTCGGCGGTTAAAGCGCCCGGATGCGTGTCGGCGGTGACGGCGAAGCCGAGGCCGGTGTCAACCCCCGTGCCGTGGGTCAAGTCCCGCACATAGCCTCCGGTGTACGCGCCTAAGTTAAACTTGCGGCCCGACAGCGCGGCTTCCGGCAGAACCAGCTCCCGGCCCGACTTTTGGATGTTTTCGATGCGGCTAAAGAACGTGTCCCGCCCGCGCTGGTAGTCAGCTTCGGCCAGATACGAGTTTGTTTTCCCCTCGGTATTCAGGTTGTTCTGGCCCCAGACCAGCGCGGTTGTGAAGTTCGCGTCCTCGCCCAGCGGCCTGTTGTACAGCCAGGATGCCGTCGTGCGGTGCTGGTCCGCGCCGTCGCCCTCGGCATTTCGGATGAAGCCGTAAGACATTTGAAACGCATTGTCGGCGTTTGGGTTGAACGAGGCGCGGCTGCTGTAACTGTCAAAGCGGGCCTTTTGGAATGACCAGCGGTCTTCATCGGGTTCCCGCCCGGTAAAATCACTGGCCTCCACTTTAAACCGATTGCCGAAGTTCAAGCCCGTCGTCGCGACGCCGAACTGGATGTGGGTCGCATCCTGCCAGTGGTGCCCAATCGGCGCGTCCGCCAAATCGTAGGCCAGCAGGCGGTGCATGTAAGTCGGCGGCCCAAGCGCCGGCTCGCCGGGGTCCGCCAGGTACAGGTACGCCGACTTGCCGCCGCCAAGCAGGCGCGAGTAGGTTGCCGACAGCTCGCTTTGGAAGTTGTGCGGGTGCTGCCGGTCATGCAGGGGTTCGTGGTGCCAGGTTTCGCCGGTCTGGAACAGCAGCGGGTAGCCGTAACCGCCTTCGGTGACGGGGTCCAAGCTCAGCATCGCCCGCAGGCCAAGCTGGGAGTTTGGGGTCAGCGGGTGGCTGAACATGCCCATCAGCCAGTTGGGGGCGTCAAAGCGCCGGTCGCCGCGACTGCTGCCGACATCCGCGTAGCGCGGCATGGCCGCGCCGTGCAGCATCAGCATGTTCCCGTGGGGCATGAACATCTTGCCATACATTGGCGACGAAGACGGCAGCCAGGCCGTGCCGCTGGCTTCTTGGCTCATAGGACTGTTCAAGTCCACCGAAGATGTCATGCTCACACTGCTTGGCGCAGCAGGGGTTTGGGCGAAAAGCGGCGCGGCGGCAAGTAAGCTGGCCGCACCCAAGAACAAAGGCTGCAAAAAAGACTGCGAAGGCGTTTTCATCGCACGCTCACCTTTCCCGCCATGCCGCCCTGCGCGTGGCCGCGCACGGTGCAGAAATAGCCGTAAACGCCGGGCGAGTCCGGCGCGTGCAGTGTCAGCTCTTCGGCGTGCAGCACATCCGACTTGTGGGCCAGCTCCCGCGTGCCGACAGAAGATTTTCCATAAGCCGCCATCACGTTTGGATACGATGGCACAGGCCCAAAGCGAATGTCATGCACCATGTCGTCATCGGTGTTGACAAACAGCAGCGTCAGCGCCGCGCCTTTCGGCACAGCCAGGGTCGGGTTGCGAAGGCTATTCACTCGGTACGAGAGCATATCGTTTTCCGGCCCGGTGACAACGACAAGTCGAATGGTCTTTTGCGTGAACGTGAGTGTTTTGCCGTCCGGCGATACTCTGCCGGGCGTCTGCATTTTCTCGGCAGCAGCTAAAGCCGCAGGCGTCAGCGTCTTGGGCGCACTGCGAAGCAGCGTAAAGGAAGCAGCGGCGGCGGCAAAAGTCAGGCCGGCCGGCGCAAGGCACAGCACGGACGCAAGAATGCGCCCGGCGCGAAAAAAAGCAGGGGTCATAGAAGATTTTCCTAATTCAGTGGTATAAAAACAACGTAGATTGAATTAGGCGGCAGGAGGAGCGCGGAGGCCGAAGGAATAGGCAGGAGCGGACTGGGCAAAGCCGAGCGTCGGCGGCGGGCGCTGCCGACGCGAGAGGACTGCCGGAACGGGCGGCACCAGCGCCGCCGACAGCGGCAGCAGCGAGATCAGCACCGCGAGGCTCCGGCGCAGGTGCGCCTGCGCTTGCGGCGCATTCGCCAGCGGCAGCGCGGCCAAAGAAACAAGAACCGGATGGCAGGCAGGCGCAGCCAGGGCCGGACGGCGCGAGGAAGCCGCCGGGAAAAATTTGGCTGGGGATGGCAGGCAGCAGGCCATGAGCGCCATCGGCGCATCGCCCATTCGGCAGGGCATGGCGGCGGAACGCGGCCCGGTCCAGGCGGCATCAACAACGCGAACAGCATGGCGGCACTGCCACACCGCCGGCGGCGGCAGGACAGCCCCGCCGGCGCAGACCGCTGCCAGGAAACAGGCCAAGATAAGTTTGAGCCGGTGCCAAATCGCCATTTCGTTTTCAGTATACCGGAAGAACCGCCGAGATTGAGAACACGCGCTTGTTTTCGTCAGTTTTTTCATCATTTTTTAATGCTGCCGTATGCTATAATAGCGTGATGTTTCACTGTTTCTCCAAAACGGCGGCGGGCCGGGCTGCCCTGACTGGGCTGACAGGACTGATGCTGACGGGACTGCTCGCCGGCTGCGGCACGCAGGCGCGGAATGCCTACAATGTGCAGCAAGACCTCGCAGACGCCCAGCATGAAGTCCAGGTCAAGAACACCGATGCCGAAGCCCGGCAGTGCATCGACCGGGCCATCGCGGTTGACCCCCAGAACCCCGACACCTACTTCGGCCCTTCCACGCCGCCGAACCCCAGTGACCCGCTGCCGCCGCTGTCTATCGCTTTGGTCTTTGAGAGTGTTGGCGACCTCCCGGCGCTGGCGGACTACATGGCCCAGGCCGTGCAAAAATTTCCAGGGGATATTCGCGGGTACGAAGCTCTTGCTGAAACGCAGACTCAGCTCGGACGGCTGGCAGAGCGGAAAAGCACGGCCCTGAAAGAAATCCCTTTGCTTTCTAAAGCCCTGCAAAAGCCCGGCGCTCAGAACATTCCCCTTTCAAGCGAGATGCTGGCGCGGGCCTACTGGGAGGCCGGCGATCCGGTCAGCGGCGCAGCGGAGTTCAGAAAGGTAATCGCGGCCTACCCGTCGCTCAGCTCTTACCCGCAGGACCTCGGCCCCTACAACAGCTTTGCGTATGAGTGCGCCGAAGCAAACACCAACCTGCCGGAAGCGCTGGCCCTGGCTCAAAAAGCCCTGGCCCAAGCAAAACAAGCAGGCATGGATGACCAGGGAATTGCGGGCATTCAGGACACGCTCGGCTGGGTGCAGTACCGTCAAGGCGACTATGCGGACGCCGCACAAAACCTGCTGCAAGCCGCAGACGCTTCGCCGCGCGAGGCGGAAATCCGGTATCATCTGGGCCTCGTTTACGCCGCCCAGGGGAACAAGGCCGCCGCCCGCGCCGAGCTCGGCCACGCCGTCCTGCTGGCCCAGGGCTACGCCGCCGCTCAGCAGGCGCTGGACACTCTGCCGAAGGACAGCCTGCCGCCGAGCAGTCCGCCCGCCGCGCCGAAAACTGCCGTCCTGCTAAAAGCCGCCATCGCGGCCTCTCGGTAATCCGCCGCGTCCCGAAGCCGCCGCCTATCAAGGCAGGCGCCTTCTCGTGACGCGGGCATCTGTCTTTGCAGCTAAACAGTCATCCACAATGAAAGCCTCCTCTATGAAAGCCTCCTCGTTGTTCTCGTTCTTCCGCAGCGCTCCGGCGCTGGCGCTGATGGCCGCGCTGGCCCTGCCGGCGAGCGCAGCTCCGACCGCCGCGCTGCCGCGCCTTTCCGGCCACATGCCCACGGCGGCGCTGGCGCATTCGCAAGGGCTGGGGCGCGTGGCCTCCACCCAGACCATCGGACTGGCCCTGACCCTGCCGCTGCGGAACCAAACCGGCCTCACGGACTTCCTCAGCCGGGTGTCAGCGCCGGGCGATCCGCTCTGCGGCCACTTTCTTTCCCCGGCCCAGTTTACGGCGCGTTTCGGGCCGACGGAAGGCGACTACGCCGCCGTCGCCGCCGCCGCGAAGGCGCTGGGGCTGCAAGTGACGGGAACGCACCCAAACCGCCTCATTTTAGATGTTTCCGGCCCAGCTTCGGTTGTGGAAGCGGCATTCCGCCTGCATTTGCAGCGGTACCAGGCCAGTGACGGGCGTGAGTTTTTCGCGCCCGACGCCGGTCCGGCCCTGCCTGCCGGGCTTGCCGGACGCATTTCCGGCGTCATCGGCCTGGACAACGCCCAGCGGTTCCACTCGCATCTGCGTCCCCTGCCTTTAAGTTCACGCCTGAGCAAGCGGGATGGGACCGGCCCGATGGGCGGCCTCGCACCGGCGGACATCAAGAACGCTTACAGCCTGCACCCCAGCGCGACCGGCGCGGGCCAGGCCATCGCGCTGTATGAGCTGGACGGCTACACGCCCAGCGATATTCGGGCTTACGAGAGCCAGTTTGGGCTGCCGCAAGTCCCGCTCCAGAACATCATTGTGGACGGAGCGCCGGGAACTGCCGGCGGCAGCGCCGACGAGGTGACGCTGGACATTGAGCTGGCCCAGGCGCTTGCTCCCGGCCTGAGCAGGATTTTAGTCTATGAGACGCCGAACCCCGGCACCACGGGGCAGTATTTGGACGGCTACAGCCGGATTGCGACCGACGACCTTGCCAAACAAGTCAGCACGTCCTTTGGCGAGGCGGAAGACCAGAGCGATCCGGTCCTCCTGTCCGGGGAAAATTCGATCTTTCAGGAAATGGCCGCGCAGGGACAAACCAATTTCGCCGCGACTGGTGACGCTGGCGCGTATGACGACGGCGTGACGCTGAGCGTGGACGATCCCGGCTCTCAGCCTTATGTCACCGGCATCGGCGGCACGACTCTCTCCACGGACGGCAGCGGCGGCGTGTACGCGGGCGAGTCGGCCTGGGGACTGCCGTTCAACGTGGATGACCCGAACAGCGGGACCGCCGGGACGCTTGGAGTCGGCGGCGGCGGCGGCTTCAGCACGGTCTGGCCTGCGCCGAGCTATCAAGCCGGCCTGCCGTTCGCGCCGGCCATGCGGAGCGTTCCCGATGTGGCGATCAACGCCGACCCGGAAACCGGCTATGCCATCTATTACGGCGGCCAGTGGGTGGTCTACGGCGGCACCAGCGCGGGAGCGCCGCTTTGGTCAGGCTTCATGGCCCTGGTCAACGGGCAGCGGGCGGCGGCAGGCAAAGCCCCGGTCGGCCTGGTCAACACGCCGATTTACCAGATTGGGGCCAGCCCGGCCTACACGGCGAATTTCCACGACATTATCACCGGCAACAACTTGTATTATCCGGCGGAAGTCGGCTACGATAATGCCAGCGGCTGGGGATCATTCCACGGAGATACTCTTTTAAACACGCTGGTCAGCGGCCTGGCGGCGTCCCAGACCGGCACCCTCATCGGCACGGTCTATGCTGCCGACACCCAGGCGGGCCTGCCGGGCGTCACCGTCAGCGTCCTTTCGGCTCCCGGCAATGTTTCCGTCGGCACGGCGACCACGGATGCCGGCGGCATTTACACCCTGCCGGTTCCTGCCGGTGTTTCGCTTTCGGTTTCGGTCAGCGCTTACACGGCGACAAGCGGCCGCTACGCCGGCGCGAAGGTTCCGGCGGCTGCCGTGGGCGCGGGCCAAACTTCCGGCATCAACGTCCCCTTGCAGCCGGCCCATACGTTTGCCGCCGGGCTTCAGATGATCTCGTCGCCGTACAGCTACAGCGCGGTCGGCGATTTTGACACCGTGTTCGGCATCAACTCCGCCGCCAGCAGCGCCGCGCAGCTCATCGCCTGGAACAACCCGCTGAACAATTATGTGTTTTATCCGAATGCTCCGGCAAACACGCTGACGCCGGGCGTCGGCTACTGGGTGCAGTTTCCGGCTGCCGCGTATCCGCATTATGACGGGACGCTGGTTTCGACCGCGACGCCGTTCTCGCTGCCGGTGTTTATGGGATGGAACTTGATCGGCGATCCGTTCCCCGCCGCCGTGCCTTTGTCGTCCGTGACGGTGCGCGACACGGCTTCTTCCGGGGTCGGCGGCGTTGCCCTGTCCGGCAGTCCTGCCGTTTCCTCGACGCTGTACCGCTACGATACGCCGTCCGGCCAGTACGTTGCCGTCCATGCCGCCACCGACTCGCTTCAGCCTTACGCCGGCTACTGGGTGTACGCTTCTCAAGGTGCGACCCTCAGCATTCCCGCCCCGTAGAACCTGCTCTGACCATGTGATGCACTCAGCGACAAAATGTGCTAAAATAGCGGCAGTTTGCTCATTTCAGACTTCCTATTTCAGACTTTCTACTTTTGACGGCCTACGGAGAAAACACACAATGACACAGACAACGATTGTCGCGCTGGCCCTTTCCTTTGGCGCCGCTTTGATCGGCGCCCAGGGCGCTTCGGCCCAGTCCGATGCCCCCCCGGCAAAGCCTGTTACCATCAAGCTTGGCGCGTTCCTGCCCAGCGCCTCGTACCTCAAGAATGCCACCAGCAATTCCTGGTTCAGCGCCGGGCTGGAATATGCCCCGACGCCCAAAACAGCCGCCGCCGCTGCGCGGAGCCTGGTTCCGCTGGCCTACTTGGACTACGCCGTTTCCAACCGCCACGGCGTCAATGCCGACTATGTCGGCATCGGCCCCGGTGTGCGCTATAACCTGACCCCATCCGGCGCCAGCACGCTTGTTCCCTATGTCGGGGCGGGCATTGGGGCGTACTTCCTCCATGCGTCCAGCTTCGGCGGCTCGTCCAACAAGACAAACTTCGGCTACCGCCTGAATGCAGGCGTCGAGTTTAACCGCTCTTACCTGTTCGAGCTGAATTACACCGACCCGGAAAGCCTGGACCATACTCGGTTCAGCGGCTTCAACATTCAAGTCGGCGCAAAGTTCTAAGCGCAAAAAGAAGCAAAAAACCTATGGACTATAGCGACGCGGATCATGATGTTTGGGTAGACCCGGTGACGCATCAGCCCGTAGACTCAAGAACGTCGGCGCACCAGAGCTTTTACGCGGGGAAGCATTACCACTTCGCAGACCTCACCAGCAAGCAGACCTTTGATGAGGACCCGCAGCTTTGGGTTTCGACGCCCCATGCGTCGGAAACTTC
>CAXUBO010000106.1:0-2067 GCA_964249345.1 uncultured Armatimonadales bacterium
CCCTGCGTCGTCAGCGTTCCCTGGTGCTTTTCCAAATACAGCTCGCCGCGCCAGATAGGATACTTTTCGGCGTCAATCTCCAGGCGATCAAAGAAGGCCTTCGACGGCTCCTGCACCACGGGCGCGAGGCCCTGCAAGTCGCGCTCCCGCGCCAGGCGCTCCAAATGCTCTTCGCCCGGCCCGCCGCCGCCGTCGCCGATGCCGAACAACACTAAAACGCGGTCGGAGACCGCCTTGTCTAAGAAGTTTTCTTCCGCACGGGCGATGGCACGCGGCGCGGCGGACGAATTGTAAGTGCCTTCCGGCGGCATGTGGACTAAAACGCGGCTGCCGTCAATGCCTTCCCAGCGAAACGTGTGGTGCGGAAACGTGTTGACTTCGCTCCACGAGAGCTTCTGGGTCATAAACGTCGTCAGCCCGGCCAATTTGAGCATTTGGGGCAGGCTGCCGGAGTAGCCGAAGACGTCCGGCATCCACAAATTGGTGACATCGACGCCAAACTCGTCCCGAAAGAACCGCTTGCCGTAAAGCATCTGCCGAACCAAAGCCTCGCCCGACGGCACATTGGCGTCGGGTTCCACCCACATCGCGCCCTGCACCTCCCAGCGTCCTTCGGCGACTCTGGCCTTCACCTGGGCATATAAGTCCGGGTACTCGTCTTTCATCCATTGGTACAATTGGGGCTGACTGGCCCCGAAGACATAGTCCGGGTAGCGCTCCATCATTCGCAGGGCTGTGGCGAAGGTTCTCGCCCCTTTGCGGATCGTTTCCCGAATGGGCCAAAGCCAGGCCAGATCAATATGCGCGTGGCCGATGGCGCTGACGGTCAGCGCCGGATCGCCGCCGCGCCGGGCAAGCTCCGGGGCAAGAAGGGCGCGGGCCGCCGCAACTTCTTCGGCGCTTGGCGTGCCGCGCTGCGGCAGCAGCACCGCCGCGTCATACAGCGCCGAAAGCACGCGGGCGGCGCGTGCTTTTGCGGGCGGCAGATGCTCTAAAAGCTCGCGCAGGACCTCAAAATCAAAGCACAGCGCCTGGATGTCGTCGCGCCGGACGGCAACCGACGCTTCTGCAAGTGCGCCGCCGTTCGGCAGGCCGCCGAACAAGTCATTGTTGCCGGCGTCCACCCAGACGTCTATCGTTTCGCCGCCGCCTGCGCTGTCGCTGAACGGCAGGACGCGCTTGCCGGGCCGGCCCAGCGAATAATCAAAGCCGGAGCGCACTCCGGTCAATCCCTGCACCGGGTTTCCTTCGGCGTTGACGACTAACCCTTCGCCGTTGATGTCCAGCAGCAGGACTACCTTCTGTCCCGATGCTTCGGCGGGGACTGTTCCCGTAAAATGGAACCAGGCGCAGTCCCAGAGCTTGCCCCATGTGTCGCCCACTTTGAGCGTCTGGGGCGTCCCGCTTTGGCGTTCGGCAAACGGCGCCGGCTCCGGCGTCACCCACGCTTCGGCGGCGAGCTCGGACACCAGGCGGTAAACCAGCTTGGGCAGCCGGGAGATCGTGCGGTCAATCCGCGAGATTTGCGGCCCGTGCGTAATTTCAGGGACAATGGGAATCGGCATGGACAGTGCTTCTTTCTGGAAAAATCATCAATGAAATGCAAGTGCAATGTACCGGCAGACGGCAGGATTGTCAAGCCGAAAGCGCTTTTTGTGTTGACAAAAAGCAAACTTCTTGGTAAAGTGTCTCGGCATCTAA
Organism: uncultured Armatimonadales bacterium; assembly: GCA_964249345.1. GTDB lineage: Bacteria > Armatimonadota > Armatimonadia > Armatimonadales > Capsulimonadaceae > JANXMY01. The sequence continues at coordinate 1,702 of CAXUBO010000106.1, forward strand.
CCGTTTAGACAAAACATTTATGAACTTACCTTTGATCCCTGTTCCTCAGCAAGTCGCCGTGACCGGCGGCTTCTTTGCGCTTGACGCGCAGACGCAAATTATTTCCGGCGAAGCCGCACTGCCGGAAGCGCAGGCTCTTTCGGACAGCCTGCATTTATTGATTGGAGCAGCGCTTTCTGTGAGCTTAACGGGCCAAAAGGCCACTTTGCCCGCAATTACGCTGCAAATTGACCACGCGCTGGACGCGCTTGGCCCGGAAGGCTACCGGCTTTCCGTCACGGAGGCAGGGGTCATGCTGCAAGCCGCCGGGCGGGCCGGATTGTTTTACGGCATCCAAACCTTGCTTCAGCTTGCAGACGGCAGCGA
>CAXUBO010000106.1:2167-12613 GCA_964249345.1 uncultured Armatimonadales bacterium
GCCTGGCGCGGGGCGATGCTGGATGTGTCGCGCCATTTTCTGCCCAAAAATTTCGTGCTGAAGTTTATTGACCTGCTGGCGCGGCACAAGATGAACGTCTTGCAGCTTCACTTGACCGATGACCAGGGCTGGCGCCTTGAGATCAAAAAGTACCCGAAGCTGACGGAAATCGGCGCGTGGCGCACCGAAACTCTGGTGGGCCGCGCACTCAGGAACCCCGCCGATGCCGGTTTTGACCCCGCTTCGCAGCACTTTGACGGCACTCTGCACGGCGGCTTTTACACGCAGGACGATGCACGGGAGATTGTCGCCTACGCGGCGGCGCGTCATGTGACTGTGGTGCCGGAGATTGAAATGCCGGGCCACGCGCAGGCCGCGATTGCCGCCTATCCGTTCCTCGGCTGCACGGGCGAGGCGCCCCCAGTCAGCCCGACCTGGGGCATCCACGATCAGCTTTACAAGCCGTCGGAGCAGACGTTTGAGTTTCTGCGCGATGTGCTGGCGGAAGTCATGGACATTTTTCCGTCGCCGTACATCCATGTCGGCGGCGATGAGGCGGTCAAGACGCTCTGGCGCGAAAGCCAAGACTGCCGGCAAATCAAGCGCAGTTTGGGCCTGCCGAATGAAGATGCCTTGCAGTCATACTTTATTGGGCGTATCGACGAGTTTATCTCTCAGTCGGGGAGAACGCTCATCGGCTGGGACGAAATACTAGAAGGCGGCCTTTCGCCGGGCGCGGTTGTCATGTCCTGGCGCGGCGAAAGCGGCGGCCTGGAAGCGGCAGCGCTGGGGCATGACGTTGTCATGGCCCCGGAGCAGTTCACTTACTTGAACTTTTACCAGTCCGAAGCCCGCAAGGCGGAGCCGCCGGCCTTCCACGCGCTTTTGACCCTGCCGACGGTCTACGGCTACGATCCTATTCCCGCCGCCCTGCCTGAAAGCCAAAAGCGTTTTGTTCTGGGGACGCAGTGCCAGCTTTGGACCGAATACATGCCGGACGCGCGTCAAGTCGAGTATCAGGCGTTTCCGCGCCTGTCGGCGTTTTCAGAAGTGGCGTGGACGGAGAAAAAGAACAAAAATCTCGCCGGCTTCCTGGAGCGGCTGCCGCAGCATTTAGCACGGCTGGATGCGTTGGATGTCAATTACAGGCCGCTGACGCCTTGAAAAGAGCAAGGCGCGAGGGAACCATTTAGGAACCGTTGCCAATGACTTCCACAGCAAGACTATTTTCTGAGGCCGGCACAGCCCCAATAACCATTGCGCCCGACTACGCGCACCTTTGCGAGCGTGTCGCAGACCGCATCAGCGCCCTGGTTCATGCCAAACCGGGGGCCGTGCTGGGCCTTGCCACCGGGTCCACTCCGCTGGGCGTCTACGAACAACTGGTCCGGCGGTTTCAAAACGGCGATCTGGATTTCTCGGATGTGGCCTGCTTCAATTTGGACGAGTATTACCCCATGCCGAGATTCTCGCTGCATTCGTACCACTCGTTTATGCGGGAGCATTTTTTTCAGCGCATCAACTGCCGCCGGTGGTTTGTGCCGGACGGGCGCAGGGGCAGCCCGGCGCTCGTCGCCCAAAGATGCCGGGAGTATGAAGCGCAAATTGCGGACGCGGGCGGAATTGACTTGCAGATTTTGGGAATTGGGCGCACGGGACACATCGGCTTCAATGAGCCGGGCAGCGCGGCGGACTCGCGGACACGCCTGGTTTCGCTGGCCGCGCAGACGCGCGAAGATGCGGCCGCCGCGTTCGGCGGCCTCGGCGAAGTCCCCCATCAGGCCGTCTCCATGGGCATCGGCACAATTCTGGAAGCGCGGGAAATTGCCTTGATGGCAAGCGGCCCGGCGAAAGCGGAGATCGTGCGGGAAGCCTGGACCGGAAGCATCACGGAGCGCCTGCCGGCATCGCTGGTGCGGACCCATCCGAATGCTTCTCTGTATTTGGATGAAAGCGCCGCGCTTCTTTTGTCAAAATAAATCGCACTTTCCCGGTGGCCGCTTGACATTCGCGCAAACGTGCGTTATAATTTCATCTAACCGATTAGATAAACTAAGTTCGCTTCCATGGCAGCAAAACCGGCAACAATCAAAGATGTCGCACGGGTCAGCGGCGTTTCCACTGCGACCGTCAGCTACGTTCTCAACAACGGCCCGCGCCGGGTGGTCCCGGCGACCCGCGCCCGCGTTGAAGCCGCCATGGAAACGCTTCAGTATTACCCCAGCACGGTGGCACGCGGCCTCGGCTTGAAGCGGATGGACTGCCTCGGCGTTGTGTTCCCGCAGCCGCATCCGGGCCTGGTTGCGGACTCCTATTTTAGCTCCGTGCTGGACGGCATCATTCAAGTGGCGACGGAGCGCCGCCAGAACGTCACGCTGTACACCGGCCTGGAGTGGACGGGACGCGCCAGCCTGCCGGCGTTTCGGGACCGCCGCGTAGACGGCCTGCTTTTGGTTGCGATCCTCACCGACAGCGACATCGTGCCGGCCTTGACTGAAGCGGGGCTGCCGTTCGTGCTGATTAACGGTCAGTCCTCAGACCCCCGCGTCTCGCAGGTAGACATTGACAACGCCAATGCCGCGCATCAAGTCGTCAGCCACCTCGCTTCGCTTGGACACCGCCGGATTGCTCTGCTGGGCGGCCAGCCGAACTCACCCAGCACGGCCCCGCGCCGGGAAGGCTTTTTGAAGGCGATGCAGGGCAGCGGCCTTTCGGTGGACCCTGACCTTCTTTCCGAAGGAACATATTCCCAGGAATGGGGGCAGACCGGCATGGCGCAGCTTCTGGCGCTTGCCGACCCGCCGACGGCGGTGTTTGCCGGCGGCGACGGGATTGCGGCGGGCGCGTACCGTGCCTGCGCCGAAGCCGGCGTTTCGGTCCCCAGCCAGATGAGCATTGTCGGGTTTGACGATGCCGCTTACGCGCAGTGGATGACGCCGCCGCTGACGACCGTGCGCCATCCGCTGCCCCAAATCGGCGCCACGGCGGCGACGATGCTGCTGGACCATCTTGACGCTGCCGTCAAAGACGCCGAAGTCCCCGGTATCCAGGTTGCCCTGCGCGGAAAGCTGATTGTTCGCGGGTCCACGGCGGCCCTGGCACTTTAGCGCGTTTGTTTTCTAGCGCGTTTGTTCTTTTCTGCTTTTGTCTGTTCTTCTGCATTCATCGCTGAATGTCTTCACGCATCGGTGCGCGACTCTTGGCAGTTCCCTAAACTGCATTCTCGGCACGAGGCTTTCTCCATGCTCTTATTTTGTCTGCGCTTCTTTGTTGATTTCGGCCTGCAAGTCGCGGCTTCTGCGCGGAAGCGGAAGGAGGTGCCTGCCGCCTAGTTCCCATCTCTTTTTCTCGACACTTCCTTCACTTTTCGCATTGACCAAAAAGAAAGGCTGAACCCCATGCAACGCAAACAGGGTTTTACTTTAATTGAGCTGCTCGTCGTCATCGCCATTATCGCGATTCTCGCCGCGATCCTGTTTCCCGTCTTCCAAAGCGTCCGCGAGAACGCCCGCCAAACGCAGTGCATTTCCAACATCAAGCAGCTTGGACTCGGCGTCCTGCAATACAATCAGGATGCTGATGAGAAGTACCCCATCATGCAGTATTACGACGAGATCGGCCAGCCGGTGGACTGGGAGACGGAAATACTTCCTTACGTCAAGAACGGCACATCCACAACTTACATGGGCCACACCTACGCTTACGGCCTTGACGGCATTTGGAGCTGCCCGGACTTTCCCAGCGAGCAGCCGGCCCAGTACGGCATGAATCTAGAGCTGTCTCAGGAAGGCTACGGCACTTACGCTTATACCTACGTCAACAACAAGGTAGTCACGACAGTGGGCCTCTCCCAAGTTCCCTCCCCAGCCGACACGCTGATGATCGCCGAAAAAGGGCAGGCTGCCAATGTTCCTATGACAAATCCTGTTTACTCTTATGCGTCGCCCTATTTTGATCCGGCCGAAGGCAACTGGACTGATGCCATCGGTCCAATTGTCAACAACACGCCCACGAAAGCGAGCGACCATCTGGAGCTAAAATATGATGTGGACTCCGCGCTGAACGATCCTTATTGGATCGGCCAAAGTTACGGCACTTCCCCCGGCGACATGCCGCGCTACCGGCATCACATGAGTACCGACGCCCTGTTCGCCGACGGTCATGTGAAGGCAATTCATCGCGGCCAGATGGACTGGTACAAGAACGTCTACATCCCCGGCGTGTATGAGGCTTTGGACGGCACGGTCAACTAGGAGGCTTACCATGAAATTCGCTCGGAACGCCGCACCCGTTGTGCTTGCCGCTCTGTGTCTTACGCTGGCCGTAGCCGGCTGCGGTCAGAAAGACAGTTCTGCAACTGCACCGCCGGCGGCTCCGCCAGTGCTGAATCCGCAGCAGCAGCAGGCTCAGGACGCGCGGGCTGCCGGGGCGGCGGCGGACGCACAAAAAAGCGCGGCGGCGCGGCAAGCTGCCGGTCAGGCCGCAGGCCACTGATCTGCGCCGCTTTATTTAGCCCGCTGGAAGTTTTTCGGCGGGCTATTTCTTCTCGCGTAATCCTTTATGAAACTTTTAGTTTTTTTGCTTTCCGGTCTCTGCCTGCTCGCGGCTTCGGCTCAGGCCAAGCCTGCCCGCTCTGAGACGAACGCCCGCCCGCTTTGGGTGTCGGCGTATTATGCGGTCTGGGTGCAGCAGGCGGGGACGCTGACGCCGCAGCAGATTGACTACTCGGCGTTTTCGCATTTGATCCATTTTGCCGTAGCGCCGGCAGACGACGGCGCAATTGATCCCATTAAAGGCGGCATCACGCCTGCCGAGTCGCAGGCGGTCATTGCACCGGCGCACAGGGCAGGCCGGAAAGTGCTGCTGTCGGTCGGCGGCTGGCTGACAGCGGCCCATTTCCGGGCGGCGTACAGCGACGCTCACCGGGCAGGGTTCATCCAAAACTTAGTTCAGCTTGTTCAAACGCGCGGCTACGACGGCCTGGACATTGACATGGAGCCGCTGCTGCCGACCGACGCGCCGGGCTACGAGATTTTTATCCGGCAGCTTCGCGCCCGGATGACGGCGTCGAACCCCAAGCTGCTCTTGACGGCGGCGACGGCGGCCCAGCCGGAGCTGTTTGCCGGTCTTTCCTCGCAGTTTGACCAGATCAATTTGATGACCTACGATTTAGCGGGACCCTGGCAGGGCTTCCAAACCTGGCACAATTCGGCGCTTTATGGAAGCGGCGCGGCGCTGATGGCCCCCGGCCGCCCTTTTCCGTCGGCGTCGGAAATGGTCACGCGCTTTATCACGGCGGGCGTCCCGCGCCCAAAGCTCGGCATCGGCGCGGCGTTCTACGGCGACGTTTGGACCGGCGCGGACGGTCCCGGCCAGCCCATTACCGGTGTCACGATGACAACCATTCCTTACGCGGCAATCCTGGACACCTACTACCAGCCGGGCCGCGCCCGCTGGGATGCCGCCGCGCAGGCGCCGTTTCTCAGCATTGACGGCCCCAACAATGACAAGTCAAAGAAGCAGTTCGTGTCGTATGACAATGAGGCGCTGTGCACCAAAAAAGTAGAGTACGCGCGGGCGCAGGGACTGGGCGGCGTGATGATTTGGGAGCTGGGCAGCGGCTACCTGCCGGGACGTCCGGCAGGCCAGCGGGACCCACTCTTGCAGGCCGTCAAGCGTGCCTGGAAGTCAGAAAAGCCAAGCATAAGGCCCCGGCACTTCTAGTGCCGGGCTAACGCAGCAAGGAAAGTCCCTATAGGACTGCCGAGGCTTCGGCATTGACTGTTCTTCAGTGCCGGAGGCACTTTCTGTTCTTAAATAGGCCGGCACTTTCAGTGCCGGACTCTGCTGCTAAGAAAGCCTATGTCACCCATGATCGCACCGCGAGAACAAACAACAGCGGTTCCCGCCGAGGCCAAGTTCCGCGCCGGGGATGCCGTGACGCCCAGAGCCGTCGGTTTCGGCCTGTGCTGTGCGCTGCTCATCTGCGGGGTCACGCCTTACAACGATTACCTGGTGGCGGCGACGTATTTGTCGGGCAACTTCTTCCCCATCGGCGCACTCGCCGCTGTTTTGATCTTGACGCTGCTGGTCAACCCCTTTTTGATTGCGCTGGGGCAGCGGCACAAGATGTTTCGGCCCGGCGAGATTATCACAGTCTGGGCGATGGTGATCGTCGCTGCCGGCATTCCCTCAAGCGGCCTGATGCGCTACCTGCTGCCGCACATTGTCGCGCCGCATTATTACGCCACGCCGCAAAACCACTGGGACGGCCTGTTTTTGGCGCATCTGCCGTCGTATCTGTTTGTCACGGACCCGGCCGCCGTCCATGCGTTCTTTGACGGGCTGCGCCGGGGCCAGCCAATTCCGTGGGCAGCCTGGGCCGTGCCGCTATCCTGCTGGGCGCTGTTTGTCGGCTGCCTGTTTTTGACGTTTTTCTGCCTGTCGGGCCTTTTGCGAAAGCCCTGGGTGGACCAAGAGCGGCTGGCGTTCCCGCTGGTCAAGCTGCCCGTGCTGCTGGCGGAAGCGCCGGAGCCGGGGCAGCGATTTAATGGCCTGCTGCGCTCGCCGCTGCTCTGGGTCTCGTTTGGCCTCACGACGGTCCTGCACACGATCAAAGGCGTGCATCAGCTTTATCCAACCGTTCCCGACATTCCTTTGGTGTGGCATTCCGCCGACAATCTGAGCGGCCGGCCCTGGAGCGGCATGGGAGACATCGCCCTCTATACCTACCCGCTCGTCGTCGGCTTTTCGTACCTGATGTCAAGCGAGGTCTGCTTGTCGCTCTGGCTGTTTTACCTGCTGTTCAAGGCCCAAATGCTGGCGGGGGTGCTGTACGACTGGAACATGAGCGGCACCGGGGTCGGCTTCAGCATGGGACCGGCATACACGGTCTACCCGGAAGCCGGCGGGGCATTTTCGCTTGCGGCATGGACGCTCTGGACCATGCGGGGGCATTTGTCGGATGTCTGGCGCAAGGCAGTCCGAAACGTGCCGGACATAGACGACACGCGGGAGCCGCTGTCCTACCGCTTTGCGCTCTTCGGGCTGATCGGCGGCGTCGGCGGCATGTTCCTGTGGCTGACCCTGCTCGCCAAGATGCAGCCGGTGATGGCGGCAGGCATTCTCGCCGGCAGCTTGGTCGTGTTTCTCCTACTGGCCTGGCTGGTCGCGCAGGCGGGGCTGCTGTTTGTGACTCAGACATTCGCCACGTCGCAGGTGCTGACAGTGCTTGGCGGGTCCACGCCTTTTGATGCCCGGTCGCTGGTCATGGCGTCGCTGTGCGAGCATGTCGGCTGGCAGGACTCGCGCGAGTTCATGCTGCCGCCTCTCCTCAACTCGCTGAAAGGCGCGTCTGAAACCGGCCTGAGCGCCCGTTCCTTAAGCCGCGCCCTCGCGCTGTGCGTCGCCTGCGCCGTGCCGCTGTCCGGCGCGGTCTCCCTCTGGCTGCCCTACACCCACGGCGGGGCGTCGGCGCTGAACAATCCGTGGATGTACAGCGGCGCTCCGCAGCTTTCGTTCCAGTGGGCGGCGGCGCAGACCGCCGCGCCCCACCCGCCCGACACGGGCGCGGCGCTCCAAATCGCGGCCGGCGCGGCGTTCGTGCTGGTCTTGTTTTTGTGCCGCGCGTACCTGCCCGCGTTCGGCCTGCACCCGGCGGGCTTTCTCGTCGCGGCGTCCTACGCCATGTCTTACTTGTGGTTCTCCTTGCTGCTTGGCTGGGCTTCTAAAGCACTGATCGTGCGCTACGGCGGGATGCGCGGCTACCGCTCGGCCCTGCCGTTCTTTCTCGGCTTCGTCCTGGGCGACTGCGTCAATGCCCTGGCGTGGGTTGTCGTCGGGTTAGCCACCGGCAAAGGCTACCAGCTCATGCCGGGATAAAGCAGCAAAGACATGAAGGCGCAGAGAATCAGAAACGCAGCGAGAACAAGGACGCGGGCTTTAATCTTTGTCCGCGCAGGCGGACAGTGGGCGTTTCGCCCCACAGCGTAGGACTTCAGTCCCACGCGCATATCCCTGCTGAAAATCACGGGTATAATAGCTTCTCAAGCTGCACTTCTAACGTCACGCTGAGAAGCCAACTATGCCCCAACAAGTTTTCCCAAAACAACTCTTCGCTCCTGTTCTCGCTAATGACGACCTCATTCCCGGCCATAAAGTCCTGGTCTGCGAGGCTCCCTTCGTGGCCGCACAGGCCCGGCCCGGCCACTTTGTCAACGTGCTGACTGCGGAGCGCACCGACCCGCTGCTCCGCAAGCCGTTCTCAGTCTACACCGTGGACCGGGACCTCGGACAAATCAGCCTGCTGTATTCGGTGGGCGGCGCGGTCGCGTCCGGCATGGCCCGCCTCCGGCCCGGCGACACGCTGGATTTGGTTGGCCCGCTTGGCGGCCACGTTTTTCAGCCCGACACGCGCCCCGGCGCGGCGCACCTGCTGGTCGGCGGCGGCTACGGCGTTCCTCCGCTGGTCTTTTTGTCCCGCGAGCTTCAACGCGCCTACGCAGACCCGGACATGGTGTTTGTGATTGGCGCACGCCGCAAGGATTTGCTGCTGTGCGAGATGGAGCTGCAAGCATCGGGGGTAGACGCGCGAACGGCGACGGAAGACGGCTCGCATGGAACGCACGGGCGCGTCACCGATGCGCTGGCTCCTCTGCTGGCGGAGCGCGAGAGTAAACCTGTCACGGTCTACTGCTGCGGCCCGACCCCGATGATGCGGGCGGTCGGTGAGCTATGCCAATCGGTGGGCGTTTCCTGTCAGTTGTCGGTGGAAGTTTCCATGCCCTGCGGCATCGGCGTCTGCATGGGCTGCGTTTTGGATTTGGCTGATGGCCGCCGCGTCCGCTGCTGCGTGGATGGTCCGGTTTTTGAAGCGTCGGAGGTCAAATGGTAAACACGGCTGTTAGAATTGGAAAACTGACGCTCCGTAATCCGGTAATGACCGGCTCCGGGACGTTCGGCTTCGGTTCGGAAATGGCGGGCATTGTGGATTTGAACGCCCTGGGCGCGGTCGTCGTGAAAAGCACGTCTTTGGAAGCCAGGCTGGGCAACGCCACGCCGCGCATTGTTGAAACAGCTTCGGGCATACTGAACGCTATCGGCCTGCAAAACAGCGGCGTGGACAATTTTATTGCCGAAAAGCTGCCGTTTCTCAGACAATACGACGTTCCGATTGTCGTCAACTTAGTCGGCTACGAAGTCGGCGATTATGTGCTATTAGCAGAAAAGCTATCCGCTGTCGGGGGCGTCGGTGCCCTGGAAATCAACATCTCCTGCCCCAACGTCAAGCACGGCTGCGACTTTGCCGTGAACCCGGACCTGACGGCTGAACTCATTGCTGCTGTCCGCAAAGTGACCGATTTAACGCTGATTACAAAGCTCTCGCCGAACGTCACCGATTTAGTTCCCATTGCCCGCGCCGCCGTGGACGCCGGCTCCGATGCTCTGTCTCTCATCAACACCCTACTCGGCACGGCCATTGACATCAAAAAGCGCAAATTCAAGCTCGCCAACATCACCGGCGGCCTGAGCGGCCCCGCCGTCAAGCCCGTCGCCCTGCGCTGCGTCTGGCAGGTCCACCGCGCCCTGCCCGATGTGCCGCTGATCGGCATGGGCGGCATTGCCAGTGCCACCGACGCCATCGAATTCCTGCTCGCCGGAGCCACCGCCGTCGCCGTCGGCACCGCCACGTTCGTCAACCCCACTGCCTCCACCGACATCGTTTCGGGTATAGAGAACTATTTAGAAGAAAACGACATCCAAGACGTAAACGAACTGGTTGGAGCCGTTGGATAACTCGCTTCAAGGGAGAAAAACAGCAATGATTGATGAACCTCACGCAGCTATGAGCAGCGCAGACTTGTTTCATGCCGAGAACGCACCAGAACACATAGCTGAAGAAGCACTGACGGTAGACCCTATCGTTAACATTCTTTCCGCTTTTTATTGCATTCCCAGCGATTATCACTCGGACATCTTCCATGATTTCTGCGAGGCGGCGCAGTCACAAGACTTGCGCCGACTGCTCGACACAATTTCGGATTGGGCGGCAACTGCTGAACTGTATTCTCAGCCCGATTTGGCGGCTGATTTGCAGGACGCGACAGGAGGACGCAAGGAGGCTGCCGATTGGCTACCTGGCTGATACGAAAAGAAGCAAAAGTCCAGCAGTATTGGCGTAGGCTGGCAAATAGATCAGTTTCTGAGCAAGAAGCTTTTGCAGAAGCAGAGCGGATACTTTCTGAAGCCCCTTATCCTCTCAACTATCCAGCAGGGACAATCAAGCACTTGAAAGCGGGCTACCAGTGCAGCCACGAATACCGCACTCTCCCAAATGCCCAGCGGATTTTCTACAAGATTTGGACGCGCCAAGACATCATCGACGCCATCAAGCGCAGAGAGCCGAATGTGCCGGCTGAACCGGTATGGGAAAATGAAAACCAAAAA
>CAXUBO010000106.1:12713-15336 GCA_964249345.1 uncultured Armatimonadales bacterium
GCGCAGAGAGCCGAATGTGCCGGCTGAACCGGTATGGGAAAATGAAAACCAAAAAGGCATTGTGATATTATTTTTATGCAGGACCACATCCTAAAATGAGGTAAGTTATGGCATGAAACCACTGCTTTTTCTTGCAGCGGCAGCCGCGCTTGTTCTCGCCCTAGCCGGCGCGGCATCTGCTCAGAACCAAGTTTCCGTCACGTCTCCGGCATACTGCGCGGATGTTCAGGGAAATACGACGCTCCGAATCCATGCGCCGGGGTTCCCGGCAGTGACGGTGACAAGCTGGAAGCCGGGGCCTGGCTCCGGCTCGGACTCTGTTGTCGGCGTCGCGGCTTTGGACGCGCAGGGCGACGGCGCGGTTGTGTTTCCTGCGGGCAAGTACCCGCATGGTCCCCTTCTTGTCACCCTGACCGGCACGAACAGCGCTGGGACGGACCATTGCTATCTTCAGCTTTATAACACGGGCGGCGTTCACTGGCGCGAGGGAATGCCAAAATCCCCGCCTCCTGCGGCGGCAGGCATGAGGCTGGTCTTCGCCGACGATTTTACCGACCCAGTATCCATTTCCAGCACCGATCCGAAGGCGACTTACTATGACCATAAGCCGCCGAACGGCAGCCAGGATTTCAGCACGCTTCCGTTTACGGGACAGGACTCTCCCGGAAACCCATTTATGCACCGCGATACTTATCTGCGGATACGCGCCAGCGAGAAAGCGCATAGCGCCGGTCTTATCTGCTCGGTTAAGAACGACGGCAGCGGCATCAAAGCGTCCCTGCCCTGCTACTTTGAATGCCGGTTTCTCGGCCCGAACGTCATCGGCACCTGGCCCGCGTTCTGGCTGATGACGGATTACCTCACGGATTACAAAACGCTCGGCGACAAAACGCCTGTGGACGAGCTAGACATCATTGAAGCCTACGGCGGCGAGGGCTTGCACGAGCCTAACTCCGGCGATCATTATCGGATTACCCCGCACGCCTGGAACCAGGGCGACGCGGGTAACAAACTGGCGGACGCAGCTTACGCCGCGATGCACAACCCGGCCACCATGCATCCGTATGGCATTCCCTCCACCTGGTATGAGGCATTTCATACTTACGGCTGCAAAATTACCGCGACCGACACGATTTACTACTGTGACAACATTGAGATGGGACGCCATTCGACACTGCCCCTCAGCAAAAAGCATCCCTTCTTTTTTATGGCCAACCTGGCCACCGGCGGCGGCTGGCCCGTTGACTTATCCCGGACTAACGGTTTAGCAGATATGTACATAGATTACATCCGGGTCTATCAGCAGAAGTCTTGAAAAATTTCGTGAACATTTTCGCGGATGGCGTCGTCTGCATAAATGTCGCAAGAAGAGCGGCAAGAAAGATGAGCAAATACCAATGACATTGAATAGCATGAAATACATTGCGGCGGCAGCCGCGCTGGCCGCTGCGCTCGTGCCGATGGCGGCGCAGGCGCAGGGCGGCATCAACGGGCGCTTGAACAGCCAGCATCAGCGCATCCGGCAGGGCGTCGGCAGCGGCCAGCTCACGCGCGGCGAGCAGTACCGGCTGAACCGCCGGGACGCCCGCATCCATGCCCAGGAGCATCTGGATCGCCGCTTTGACAACGGCCACCTGACCGGCGGGGAGCGCCGCCAGCTCAACCGTGAGCTGAACCACAGCAGCAGCCATATCTACCAGGACAAGCACAATGCGTTTGTGCGCTGACCCGCTGGAAGCGAGAAAGAAGCAGCAACATGAAGCGTAACTTTCTAGGCTTTGCTTCGGTGCTGGCAGTCGCCGGCACGCTGGCGCTGCCGCTGGCCGCCCAGGCCGGGCAGCTTAATTGGAGCGGCACTGTGGATGACCGGGCGACGGTCACGCTCCACGGGCGCGATGTCCAGACCAACACGGTCAGCGGGAAATCCGTAGACAATGTCAACGCACAAGTCTTTGGACGGCTGCCGACAGACCATCCCGTTTTTGTGAGCCTGGACAAGCGCGGGCGCGGCATGGTTCGCGTGGTGCAGCAGCCGAGGCCGTTTAACAATTTTACGACCGTGGTGCGTATCCATGACCCGCAGCCCGGCGCCAGCCGTTACCGCTTCACACTTAACTGGTAACACGTCGGCTTGAGGCCGCCGCCTTGCTCCGAGCAAAGCGGCGGCTTTTTCCATACGGTCTCCAAAGTGCTGCCAGAAAAATAATTAAGATTGCAATGTTTATTTTGAGATTGCAGTGTTTATTTGCCATTTCGGGTATAATACGTATGCACCGGGTTTCCCCCGGCAACTTTCCTGCTTTGCATCGGTTTGATGCCTTCCTCTGCGATTCCCCGGCTCCTTCGGCTCGTTTCCGTCGTGTCTTCGTTTCCAGTCAGGCCTCACTCTTTGCGAATTGGGGTCACTTGAAAGGAGCCATCCCTAATGGCAACTAAACTCTATGTCGGCAATCTGAGCTATCAGACCACCGACCAGCAGCTCCATGAGCTGTTTTCCGAAGCCGGCAACGTCGCGTCCGCGCAGGTCGTCACCGACCGCTATACCGGCGAAGCTCGCGGCTTCGGGTTCGTCGAAATGGCCTCCGAAGACGAAGCGCAGCAGGCAATCGCGGCCATTAATGGC
>CAXUBO010000107.1:0-4554 GCA_964249345.1 uncultured Armatimonadales bacterium
AGCCGGCAGCTCTAACCGTTGAGCTATAGGCCCTCAACGCCGTTATTATAGCACATTCTCTCAATCGTGCTAATAGCCGCACGAACTTCATCCCAATCTTGATGCTGTTGCCGCATGGTCAGCGTGTTCTGAAGCCATGTTGCGCGGTTTTCCTGCTCTTTGATTAGCCCGTCTAGGTTGACTGCGGTTTCAGGCCAAAATGCCCCTGAGCGCACGGCATCTACTCGTTCCGCCATCGCCGCCATGAGCCGCTCGTGAAACGAGGTGACTTCCGCCACATACTCAATCACCGGCATCGTGATCTCGCCAAAAGCCGCGTCCCAAACAGGTACGCCCTCATCTATGACGTTTCGGTTGTCCCATTTTAAGTGGAAAGTCTCGCCCTGCGTCCAGAGCCAAATCTTCGGCGGGCAGCGCAAATAGCCAGAATCCCAGCCTCGGTTCCACAGCCAACGGAAAGCCAACTCTTGTAAATCCCACGCCGCCTCGTCGTTTTTTTCGGCAGCCCACAGAAAAGCCTTATCATTCAGTGCTTCTAGTTCCTCAATGTTTCCTATGCGTTGGGCAAGGTCATCCGGCACAGGATCAAGCACGTCAGGAAGACAGTCAAGCAAGTCTTCCCAGGGCCGCACCACTTGATAATCTACATAAGGCAGTTCTTCACCGAACTTAGGATATTCAACAACCCAGCGCTCAATCCGAGGCTGGCTGTATCGGAAAAGCTGCTGCCCGCCAACTTGCCACCAGTACCAGCCGTCGGTCAAGCCAAACCAGTGCAGAGTAGGCTCATCACTGCCCCACGGCTGAACTTCTTCCAATTGACGCAGCTTGAACCCAAAGAGCATAAAGTTTACCAGACCCTCTTGGCCCAGCTTACGACGGCGTCGGCGACGGAATGGGCCGTGCCGCCCAGCACCAAGCCGACTAACGCGCACATGGCCCATGACGGGTGGGCGTGGGTCCAATCGGTCGTGAAGCCCCAAAAGCCGCCCAGAACGGCGTCTTGATTGACAGGAACGCGGGCGCGTTCTAACAGCCACAGGCTGCCTCGCAGAACAGCCCATAGCATGACCAGAAAATAGGCGACGCGGAAAATCGGGCCGAAGCCGATGCCGTGCGACACCCAGGAACGATGCGGCACCATCTTTTGATACGGCCACCAGAGCCAGCGCAAAATCCCCCAGCGCTTGTAGGCCAGTGAATAGGTGTCCAAATCATCAGACAGCCAGAAGCCGGAAAATAAATACGCGGCAAGGCCGATGGTGAAGCCTGCAATATCCCGCACCGAGGACTCATACCACCACAGCGGGACGGACGCGACTGCCGTAATCACCGTAATTTTATCGTGTGTTCTGCCGCTTGGCATTAACGCCCGAACTTTCGGTCTAGGTCGCCATTGGGCAGTTCGACGATAATAGGCCGGCCATGCGGGCAGGTATACGGGTTCTCGGAGCGCAGCAAGTCAGCCACAAGCGCGTTCATTTCGTCAAACGACAGCGGGTCTCCGGCCTTGACGGCCATTTTGCACGACGCCGTAATCAGGACTTCTTCGGCAGGCAGCAGCAGGCGGCGCGAGACGGTCTTTTCCACTAGCTCATCTACAATCTGGCGCAGGACTTCTTCGGGGCCGCCCTGCGCTTTCAGGCGCTTTTCGGCAACGGACGCCGGAACGGAGCGGACCACAAAGGAGTCGCCGCCGAACGGCTCCAAATCAAATCCGGCCCGACGCAGGTCTTCCAGACGCTTTTCGATGACCAGGGTTTCACGCCGACTCAGTTCCAGCGTGAAAGGCAGCATGAGGCGCTGGGTTGGAACGCCGCCCCCTGCCCCTTCGGCCCCGGCGAGAAGCTGCTCATACAAGACGCGCTCGTGGGCGATGTGCTGGTCAATCAAGACCAGAGCGTCGTCGGTCTGGGCCAAAATGTACATGTTGCGCGTCTGGGCCAGCACCCGCAGGGAGTCTAAATTGTGACCGCGGTAGTCTGCGCCGGAAGAGGCCCCCCCTGCCCCCAATAATGGGGGAGCCGGATTCCTAGACGCGCCTTCTTCTCTGGCTCCCCCATTATTGGGGGCAGGGGGGCCTCCGCCTTCAAACGGGTCATCGTCAAAGCCGTTTTGGGCGCGGTCTTTGTAGGCGTCCCGGAACGCCGTCATATCACGCGGCTCCTGCCGCGTGTTTCCCGCCGGACGCGGCGGCACGGACAGAAGTGAGGGATGCGCTTCGCCTCGCGCTGTGATAGCTGCCCGTTCTTCTCCGGCGCCCCCATGGTTGGGGGCAGGGGAGGCACTCAGCTTCTGCGTCAGCGTCGGCACTAACCCCCCGGCCATCAGCGCCTCTTGGACAGCCTTGTAAACCGCCGCATAAACATCGCCTTCGCTCGTGAAGCGCACTTCCGTTTTGGTCGGCGAGACATTCACATCCACCTGCGACGGGTCAATATCAATCATCACCACCGCCGCCGGGTAGCGCGTTCCGTGCAAAGTCTGCACGGCTTTATAAGCTTCGTCCAAAGCCCGCGTGACGGCTTTGTTGCGAACGAACCGCTTGTTGACAAACGTGTGCTGGGCGGACCGACTCGACTTCAGCGCGGCAGGCGTGCCGATAAAGCCGGTGACGCGCAGGCCCGGCACTTCGTAGCGCAGCGGGACCAGATGCCGGGCGGTTTCGCGCCCGAACACATGGACGCAGGCATCCATCGCCGCGCCGCTGCCGCCCGACGCGAACACTTCGCCGCCGCCGTGCAGCAGCCGAAACGAGACATCGGGCCGGGCCAGCGCGAACCGCTGCATCAGCTCGACAATATGATTAAGCTCCGTAGATGACGACTTCAGGAACTTCAAGCGGGCCGGGACATTGTAAAACAAGTTCTCGACCGTAATAGACGTGCCGGGCCTAGCCCCGACTTCCGAGACTTCTTCCAGCAGGCCGCCCGAACACTTGATCTGCACCCCGGCGGCCTCATCGTCGCCGCTCGCTTTGGTCGTGACGCTCATTTGCGAGACCGATGCAATCGACGGCAGCGCTTCGCCCCGGAACCCCATCGTCGTAATCTGGAACAAGTCGTCCGCCGAGCGTATCTTGGAAGTCGCGTGTCTTTGCAGCGACAGCACCGCATCTTCCCGGCTCATCCCGCTGCCGTCATCCGTGACGCGAATCAGATACTTCCCGCCCTCGTCCAGCTCTACGAGTATCTGCCTCGCTCCAGCATCTAAAGCGTTTTCCACCAGCTCTTTCACCGCCGCCGCCGGCCGCTCTACGACCTCCCCCGCCGCGATTTGGTTGGCCGTATTCTCATCTAAAACCTGTACGGAAGTCATTTCTCACCACACCCTTTTCAAAGACTGCTCAAGGCACAATCTCGAACGCCTGCTTACCCGGCAGGCGATAGACGACAAAGTCGCTGTCCACAGTGAAGATACGTCGAACCCCCAACACTTCAGCGGCGGCAACCAGCGAAGCATCCGCCAAATCCATCGGTGTGTCTTTGTACTTCGCCATTAGGTCCCGCATCCGTATCCGTTCTTCAAGGCTGCTCTCATGGATAACGAGCAGCCCTTTGTCCACGAGTTCCCAAAGGTCTTCCTGCCCGGAGTGGCCGAGGGATTCACCAAGCAGGTACATGGCTTCGGTGAAGCAAGGCCAAGGCGTTACCATCGGCGAGGCCAGCCGAGGCAGCTCCGCCGTACACGCCGCATGATGGTCGTCGTCAGCATCAATAATGCCGACCAGTGGGCCGGTATCCGTAAGCGTCACAGGCGGCCTGCCTTGTGCTTCTCCACCATCAGCCGCGTGAACGCCTTGCCCGTGTTTTGGGATAGGTTTCCGCGTCCGCTATGCTGCGTTCCGATATGCCCAGCCAACGCCTCGGCGAGCGTCTGTTTGGGTCTCTCAAAGATTGCGGTCTCTGGCTCTGTTGGCTTCAATTGGTCACTGCTGTCAACAAGCCCGATATGCCCAGCCAATGCCTCGGCGAGCATCGGCTCTTCTTCAGTCACTTCGTTCACCGAATCTCGCGGCACAGCAAACTTTTCCTGCACCATTTCCATCACAATCTGCTCCGGCGTCGTTCCTTGCCGCACCGCCACTTTGGTCAATACTGCTTCAATTTCCGGGCTGAGTGTCAGTGTCATTGTCGTGTCCTTTCCATCGCAATTTCCGAAACCGCGAAGCCCATCTTCCGCCAAAAGCCCTCGCTTCCGCGCCCAGCCCGCAGGGTCCAGG
Source organism: uncultured Armatimonadales bacterium (assembly GCA_964249345.1). Classification (GTDB taxonomy): domain Bacteria; phylum Armatimonadota; class Armatimonadia; order Armatimonadales; family Capsulimonadaceae; genus JANXMY01. The sequence goes on from CAXUBO010000107.1 coordinate 4,223, forward strand.
TGATGCCCGCGTCTTCCCCTATCAGCCGCCGGACCATTTCGCGCCCGATCCCCTGCCCGCGCTTGTCTTCCAACACTGCGACCATTGACAGCAGGCCGTTGGAGACGCCGTCACACAGCGCCCGTGCGAAACCGACTATCTGCCCGTCATGCCAGGCAACAACGATGCGATCCGAATTGTCCAGCATCTTGGCGAACTGCTCCGGGTCAGCCACACGATGCGCCCAGCCGTTCTCGGACAAAAACACCCGCACCTGTTCATAATCTGCCCAATTGATTGGCCTGTATTCCACGCTCATGGCTACCCTGCCGCCGCTTGGTTTTCGGCATCCA
>CAXUBO010000107.1:4654-14518 GCA_964249345.1 uncultured Armatimonadales bacterium
TCAATAAATCACTTTGTTCAGCGGGTATTCCACGAGGCCCTGTGCGCCAGCGCGGCGCAAGGCGGGCAGGATGTCGCGGACGGTCTTTTCGGGGATGATGGTCTCTAATGCGACCCAGCCGTCTTCGTCCAAAGGCGAGACAGTAGGCTTGCGAAGCGACGAAAGCAGGGACGTGACGGCGTCTAGGTTGGCTTTGGCGACGTTCATTTTGAGGCCGACTAAACTGTCGGCGTCTAAAGCGCCCTGCAAAAGAAGCTGCAAGTTTTCTATTTTTGTCCGCTTCCAGTCATCTTCCCAGGAGCGGTGGTTTGCGATCAGCCGCGTGGTGCTTTCCAGCAGCGTGTCCACGATTTTCAGGCCGTGCGCGGCAAGCGTTGAGCCGGTTTCCGTACCTTCCACAATGGCGTCTACTAAGTCCGGGACTTTGACTTCCGTTGCGCCCCAGCTAAACTCAACGTGGGCGGTGACGCCGTGGCGCTCCAAATAGCGCCTCGTGACGCCGACAAGCTCGGTGGCGATACGTTTGCCTTCTAAATCTTTCGGGCCGGCGATGGGCGAGTCGCTCGGCACGGCCAGCACCCAGCGGTACGGGCGCGAAGTGGCTTTGGAATACAGCAGCTCGGCGACTTCGAGGACATCGGCCTCAGACTCTAAGACGTTGTCATGGCCGGCCAGCCCTACGTCCAGGACGCCCATCGCGACGTAGCGCGGAATTTCCTGGGCGCGTAATAGGACAGGCTCCAGGTCATCATCGTCTACAACCGGGTGGTAAGAGCGCGACGAGACCCGAAAATCCCAGCCGGCCTTTTTGAACAAGGCAAATGTCGCTTCTTGCAGGCTGCCTTTCGGCATTCCAATCCGCAGTTTATGGGTCAAAGTGGTGTTCCTCAGTGAATTCGTTTGTCTTGGCACCAGTAGTGGAAAACTACGCGCTAGGCGAAGCACCCTTCGGGTAAAAGAAAGGACATTCGGATGTTCGGCTTTCGTCCGTAGGACGCCTCTTCTAGCGCGTAGTTTTCAACTACTCGTACATTGTGGCCGCCTTTATCGAACAGATAGTCGCTTTTTCATAATGAGTATATCGAAAATCGCCTCCCAAGTCAATCCACGCGCTCACGGGAACGCGCCCGGCGCGGTATACTAACACCATGACCAAGTACGATGTCCTCGTCTGCGGCGCCGGACCGGCGGGAGCCTGCGCGGCCTATGAAGCAGCCTCGGCGGGCCTCAAAACCGTAATTTTGGAAAAGCGTTTCCTGCCTCGCTACAAGACCTGCGGCGGCGGGCTGCCGCTGTCGGTCGGAAGCGAGTTGCCCCATCTCGTGCCGGAAGCGTTTGTGGAAGCCACGGTGACGCACCTGCGGCATACCTGGAACTTCGGCGACGCGCATTTCGGGGCGCTGAACCCAGACCCGGACGAAAAGCCGATGAGCCTGTGGATGGTCCAGCGTTCCGTCTTTGACCACGCGCTGACCCACCGGGCCGCCCAAGCCGGGTGTGATGTTCGGGACGGCGTTTCGGTGAAGTCGGTGGAACCCGAAGGCGAGACAGCGGTGCGGGTGACGACGGCGGACGGCGGCGTGTATTTCGCTTCGCACCTTGTCGGCGGGGACGGCGTCAACGGCCCGGTCGCCCGCGCGGCGGGACTTCGCCCAAAGCGGCTGCTGGCAATTGCTTTAGAAGCCGAAATCCCGCATGAATGGGGCCGGGGCCACGAGAGCCTCAGCCCGGAAATCGGGCATTTAGAGTACGCCGTCAAGCAGGGCTACGCGTGGGTGTTCCCGAAAGCCGGGCACCTATCGGTCGGGGCGGGAATGTTTGGGCGGCGCTCGGCGGAAGGCCGGGGCGAGGCCAGTAAAGCCGAGCTGATGCGCTGGATTACCAGCTACTTGGACGCGCTCGGCGTCCCTACTGACCCCAGCGCGATTGAGTTCCACGGCCATCCGCTGCCGATTTGGAACGGCTCTGAGCCGGTGTCCGCCTGGAACGGGCGCGTGCTGCTGACGGGAGACGCGGCCGGAATGGTCAACCCGCTGTTCGGCGACGGCATTTCCTACGCCTGCCGCTCCGGCGCACTGGCCGGAAAGACTATCGCCGCCGGGCAGTCCGCCGACTGGACACGCATCTTGGGCGAAGAGTTCGCGGCAAGCCATGACGCGGCGCTTTCCATCGCCAAGTTCTTTTACCAGTTCCCCGGCACCTGCTACCAGATGGGTGTCAAGCGGCCCACCGGAACGCGCACTGCCGGGCGTTTGATCAGCGGCGATTTGAAGTTTGACAGTATTTTGGATCGCCTGCCCTGGAAAAAGATGATGGGCGGCGGTACGCTTACTTGGTAACTTGCAAAAAAGTGGAAGCGTAAGAAGGAAAACACCAAAGAATTGCGGAATAGCGGAAGCGAAGACAATTCAATGCGCCTGCAAGCCAGACGCAGATGCCGCATAAGACATCTCATCAAAACCCAGGACGAACACACAGGAGACGACACACATGGCCTACAGCGTAAAAAGCAAGAAAAGTGGAACAGAATACTTCCTGCACGGGCGAGGCGCCGCCAACGGCAAAACCACGCTCTTTTTCTTTTCCAAAGAAGTGAAAGACGGAGCCTTAGACGCTCTGCCGGAAGGCTACGAAGTTTCCGAAAACTCCGCAACCGGGCTGCCAATCCTCAAGAAAAAAGTCAAAGCTTAGCACAAAGCCGCAGATTAACGCGAAAAAGCCGCCGCTTCGTTTCAGGAAGCGGCGGCTTTTCGGCACTCGCAACTTACACCAGCTCGTAGCGCGTGTTGCGGCGGCGGGCGACGTAGCCGGCGTCGGTAATCAGGCGCTCGATTTCTTCCAGCGGCACGGTGAAGACGCAGCCGGCGGTGGACACGACGTTTTCTTCCATCATCGTGGAGCCGAAGTCGTTGACGCCGTAGCGGAGAGACAACTGCCCGATGCGTGGTCCCTGCGTGACCCATGACGCCTGAATGTTTGGGAAGTTGTCTAAAAAGATGCGGGAAATCGCAATCGTCCGCATATAATCAAACGCCGAGGCGCGGGTCCCGCCAAGCTCCGTGCCGTCCGGCTGGTAGTTCCACGCAATAAATGCGGTGAACGCGGCGGGGTAACTCGCCAGCGCCTCGTCCTGCAAATCGCGCAGCTTTTGCAGATGCTCCACGCGGTCTTCCAGCGTGTCCACCGAGCCGTACATCATGGTTGCCGTGGTGCGAAGGCCGACTTTGTTCGCGACGCGCATACAGTCCAGCCACTCTTCCGCCGTGTCTTTGTACGGCGCGATCCACTGGCGCACCCTATCAGTCAAGACTTCCGCGCCGCCGCCGGGAACCGAATGCAGGCCGGCGGCTTTCAGGCGAGTCAGCGTTTCTTCCATGGTCAGCTTGTTCAGCTTCTTGATGTAGATAATCTCGGCAGGCGAGAGCGCGTGCAGGATGACGTTCGGAAAACGCGCCATAATCGCCCGGAACAAGTCTTCATACCACTCAAGTTTCAGCTTCGGGTTCAGGCCGCCCTGCATGAGTATCTCAATGCCGCCCACGTCCACCATTTCCTGAATCTTGGTCATAATGGTCTCGCGCGGCAGCACATAGCCGCCTTCCGCGCCGGGAATGCGGTAGAAGTTGCAGAAGCTACACCTCACATAGCAAACATTAGTATAGTTAATGTTGCGTCCGACAATGTAAGTGACAACATTGTCCGGGTGCTTGCGCTGCCGTACAGCGTCCGCGAGTTCTCCCAGCTCCACAATGTTTGTGTGATGAAACAAGCGCAGGGCATCTTCACCTGTGATGCGCTCGCCGGCATAGACTTTGTTCGCGATGTCGTCAATGCCGGTCCCAGCCGGAGCGGCCAGTTCTCGTTCTAAAAGCGCCATAACATGTCTGCTTTCTAATTCGCCATCGCCAGCGGGATCGGCGCATGGGCCGGAGCCTCATATTTTGCCGCGCCGTGCCGAACCGGGTCATCCAATTCGTCATTCTGCGGAACTTCGTTGTAGAAGCTGTCACGCTCGACCGGCATCCGGCCTGCTTCAATAATTAAGTTCACCAACTGAGGCCGGGTCAGCACCTGCTGCTTGTTGCCCTGCTCGCCGTCTTTGTAGGTAATCTCGTACTCGTGGATCGTGCCGTCCAGGTCATCCGCACCGTACCACTGGGCAAGCTGCGAAACCTGCGGGGTATTCATAATCCAGAACGTCTTGATATGCGCGAAGTTGTCCAGCATTAGGCGTGAGATCGCGATGTTGCGTAAGTCCCCGTCGCCGGTCGGATGCGGCAGGTGGGCGAGCTGCGTCCCTTCCGGGTGGAACGACAGCGGCGTGAAGGTCACAAAATGCTTTGTTTCGTCCTGAAGCTCGCGCATCTTGACCAGATGCTCCACGCGCTCCGGGATCGTCTCAATATGGCCGTAGAGCATGGTCGCATACTGCAAAAGGCCGGCTTCGGCAGCGGCTTTGGAAATCTCCATCCACTGATCACCGTCTAATTTTCGGTCAAACAAAGCCAGGTGAACCCGGTCCGACAAAATCTCAATCCCGCCGCCCGGCAGCGAGTCTAAGCCCGCCTCGCGCAGTTCGGCAAACACTTCCGGCAGCGGCTTTTGGGCCTGACGCTGGATTTCGGCGATCTCGACGCAGGTAAACGCTTTAATATGCACGCCGGGACGAACCTGCTTGACGGCCCGCAGCAAATCCAGGTAATACGAGTACGGCAGCTTCGGGTTGATGCCCGCGACCATGTGAACTTCTTTGATCGGCACATCCAGGTGCATTCGCAGCTTGGCCTGCACATCGGCAATGCTCATGGTGTACGGGTCCGGGCCGCCTTTTTGGGCGTAGAACGCGCAGAACTTGCAACCCTTGTTGCAGACATTGGTATAGTTGATATGCTGGTTCCGAACGTAGTAGGTCTTGTCCCCGCTGAGACGCTCGCGCACAATGTTCGCCAAAGCGCCGACGGCGTTCAGGTCTGCCGTCGCATATAATTGAAGGCCGTCATCGGTATTCAGGCGCTCCCCGCTCATCACTTTCCCATAGATATTGGACAGCCCGGCATTCGCGGCGGCCCGCTCCGTCATTCGTCTGCTCATTTAGTTTCCATTCTAACAATCCGCCCTGACGATACGATTATCGGCGACATTGTGAATAAAGGCACAATGTATGTTACCACAATTCGCGCCGTTTGCAACCGGCTTCTATCGGCCAAACTTGCGCCAACCTTCATCCGTCCCATCAACGCTTTCCTGAATGTAAACCGTGCGCCACTGCTTCCGCCAAAGAACCTCTGCGCGGTAGATCGGAACTTGCGCTGTGCTGTTATCTTCTAAAACAACCGGCATCGTATAAACGTGCCGCAAGCCGAGACAAATAATCGTTTCTCGTGGCAGCGTTCCGAACTCGGTGCAGGCGATCTCTGAGAAGTCGATTGACTTTGTCGATTGACTTTTCAGCGCCGCTGTGCTTTTTGCCAGCAATGGCAGGCTCACGCACTGCGAAAACTTCTCCCACAAGTGCCATACAATTTTCCTCACTCCGTTGTTTCAACCCGTGACCCGCTCGGTTGCTTTGGCGGCTGCATTGCTGCCGGAAGAAGCGGAATGACAAAAGCCCGTAGTGCTTGTGCGGATTGTACCGCGTTCGTCGCTTCTTGTTCGGCAGGCCAAAAATCCTCATCGTAACGAAGTTGAACTGCATAAGGCGTCAAGGCTTGCCCAAGTGTTTTCATAGACTGAAACGATGCCTCCCGCTGCTCGCAAAGCTCAACAAGTTTCTCCAAGTTACGGATCATAGGAACAGGCATACCAAACGCGATCAGATATGCCTTGAGCAGCTTTTCGGCGGCTTGCTGTGCATGAAAACATGCTGTATCCAGAGAAATGCTAGAAGCAATGCAAAGCTGCGCGTTCGCAAGATCACTGTCCGCTTTGCGTATCCAATCCTTGACCAGATCGGCGGTCGTCTTCATAAAGCACCCTGCCCTCCTGAAGCGCGATTGTCACGAACGCCTGCGGAACATTTTGCCACTCCGCGATCTCCTGCGGCCTGTAAACCACAACGTCCATCGGAACAACGATGTCGCTCAGTACGCCGTATAACGCGGCGGCACGCTGGGCGCGGGGCCGGGCATCTTCCGCGACGACAAGCAGATCAATATCACTTTCGGCATGGGCATCGCCCCGCCCTCGGCTTCCAAATAAAACAACTTTCTGCGGGTGTGCGGTTGCAACGATGCGGCGAACAATTTCTGCCATCAGTATATCGTCAACTTGGTAAAACATATCAATTTACCGGATACTCGTTTGTGATCAGCCCGTAAGTCCCCGTGGGTGACTTGTCAGGACCAGAGCGTAGAATGTAGCGCCTGCACCGGCGGTAGGTCAGACGCGCATTGGCAGCCTCAGCATTGGCTCGCTGCCGCTGCCTACTGAGTCGAGGCCACCGGCAGGCACCCGGTTCCAGGCGCGGCACGCCCAGCACTGCCACCAGTTCGTCGGCGTAGTATTCCGCGCCCTCAGCCGACGAAAAGCGCTCGACCACCAGCCTGCCTGCGCCGCCCGGTCCGCCTACGTAGGCAAAGTAGGCATTGCCGCCACCCATCATAGCCCCAACGCCCGATAGGTCAGAAAGCGGCCCGGTGCGTGTCCACTGGAAGGGAGGCCATCCCTCGATCCAGCGGTAGATATGCCGGTCCTCATGCACAATTAACTCCGTGGGGCGACCCAGCCACCAGAGAAGAGTCGCGCCTGCTAGGCCAATGCCAACAAAGGCCCAGAAAAAAGGCTGGTGATCAGGCCGCACAGTTCCATAGAGGCGGAAGTCGGAGGTGGCTACCACGAGCGGCATCAGCAGAGAAAGGAAGCCAACTAGACTTAGGCAAGCGTTCCCCGCCCACGGCTTGCGGAGAACAAACCCACTTAGTAACGGGCGCAGGCGCGGAGTGTGTGCGCCCTTTCGGGCGAGCAGGAATACAACCAGCCAAAGGCCGGCATTACCGAACAGAATTAGGTTTACCAGAGTCTGGCTCATCATAAGGGTGTCAATCTACCGGGTCTTCGTTTGCACCTAAGCGGTGGATGTCTACTACGTCGGTGAGGCGCTGCAAGCGGGTGATCATGGCGGCGATATGGTCGGTGTCGGCAGCGTCAAAGGAAATTTGCATGACGGCGGTGTGGTTCGGCAAAGAGCGGGTGCGGATGGCCTGAATAAATGTCTTGGCTTCGGAAAACAGCTTGCCGATGTCTTCTAGTAGCCCTAAGCGGTCCACTAATTCAATCTTGATGTCGGTGGAGTAGCGCAAGGCTGGATCGGAGGGTTTCCAGTCAATCTCAATCAAACGCTCAGGCTCGGTCTGCTGGTAATGGGCGACATTGGCGCAGCCGTGGCGGTGCAGAGCAATTCCCTTGCCGCGCGTCATATACCCCGAAACCTCGTCGCCGGGAACGGGCTGGCAGCACTTGGCTCGGACAATGGCAACGTCTTCCAAGTCGCCGCCGACTTGCAGCTTGCTGGCGGAGCCGGTCTGCACGGAGCGGCGGTCAAAGGTGCGGCTGCCTTCATCCGGCGGCGTTTCCGACATCAGCGCCCGCATCCGCGTGACGACCGAGCCGATGGCGGCGTCGCCGTAGCCGACGGCGGCCAGTAAATCCTCCTGGCCGGGGTGGTTCATCTGCTCGCCGATTTTATTTAAGACTTCGGGGGACATCAGGGCTTTGATGTCTAGGTGCAGCCGCTCCAGCTCTTTTTGCAGTAGCTCCCGGCCACGGGCGACATTGGACGCATAGCGCAGCTTGCGGAAGTAGGCTTTAATTTTGGTCCGGGCGTGACTTGTCTTTGCCGATGCCAGCCAGTCCAGCGACGGGTTGGCACTGGGCCGGGTCAAAATCTCGACAATGTCGCCGTTCTTGAACTGATAAGTTAAAGAGACGATCTTGCCGTTGACTTTCGCGCCGGAAAGGTGCTGGCCCAAAGCCGAGTGGATGCGATACGCGGCGTCTACCGGAGTTGCGCCGAGAGGAAAGTCCAGAACATCGCCTTTGGGCGTGAACACAAAGACTTGGTCGGTGAATAAGTCGCCGACCACCGAGCGCAAAAACTCGCCGGGTTCTTTGGCATCATACTGCCAATCGAATAATTGCTGCCGCAGAAGGGTCAATTTGTTGTCAAAACGCTTGTCGGCGGAAGCAGACTTGCTCTTGCCGCCTCCACCTTCTTTATACTGCCAGTGGGCGGCGATGCCGAAGTCGGCGGTGCGGTGCATGTCCGTGGTGCGAATTTGTATCTCCAGCGGCTCGCCGTTTGGCCCAATCACTTTGGTGTGCAGGGACTGGTAGCCGTTGGACTTCGTTTTGGCGATATAATCGTCAAATCGCCCCGGCAGCGGCATCCAGACTTGATGCACGAGGCCGAGCGCTTGGTAGCAGTCAGCGACTGTCGGGACAATCACCCGCAGGGCGATCAAATCATAAATCTCCCCCAAGTCTAATGTCTGCTTCTGCATCTTGTTGTAAATGGAGTATAAATGCTTGGGCCGGCCCTGAAACTCAGCGGTGATGCCCTCTTCCGCCAGCCGCGTCTTGAGCGTTTCGGTCGCCGCAGCAATATCTTTCTCCCGCTGCGTTCGCGTCTTGTCGAGTTTCTGCTTTAGTTCATTGTAAGCGTCGGGGTTTAGGTACTTGAACGCCAGGTCTTCCAGCTGCCACTTGATCTGCCAAATGCCTAAACGGTGGGCGAGCGGGGCAAAGATTTGAAGCGTTTCCTGGGCCACGCGCTTTTGCCGGTGCTCCGGCATGGCTCCCAGCGTCCGCATGTTGTGAAGCCGGTCGGCCAGCTTGATGACCATGACCCGCAGGTCTTTTGCCATTGCCAGCAGGATTTTCCGCAGGTTCGCCGCGCTTTTCGTGGTTTCGCCGTGGCGCTTCTTGCGGGCCAGTGCTTCGGCGGCTTCCGTGCCTGACGGCTCGGCGGCAGGCAGGGCATCCACACGCGCTCCCGGCTCCGCTTCGCTGCGGGATTCAAAGTCCGCCAGCTTCAGCTTGGTGACGCCGTCTACTAAATCCGCAATTTCTTCGCCGAACTCCGCTGCAATCTGGTCACGCGAGACGCCGCAGTCTTCGACGACGTCATGCAGCAGGCCCGCCGCAAGAGTCGCGTCGTCCATCTCCAGCTCGGTGAGAATGGTCGTAACCGCGACCGGGTGCGTAATGTACGGCTCGCCGGAGCGCCGGGCCTGGCCTTCGTGCTTTAACGCCGCGTAGGCGTAGGCACGGCGCAAAAGCTCCGCGTCCGTGGTGGGATGGTAAACTTCGGCCCTGCGAATAATATCTTCAATGGGAGCTTCTTCAGGCATGGTCGTGCGTGTAATTTTTCCGTACTGAGTCAACACTTTGGTCAAAAGCGCTGTTCCCCGCCCTTTGTTCTCGGCGACGCTGCCTGTTTCATCATTGTGCATAATTTCGACGATTTCTGTTTCTTGTTGTTCCGCCCGCCTGCTTTATATAAACATTCTATTCGCCGTCTTCATTTTCCTGCGCGGCTTTTTCCCGTTCTTCTTTTTCTTGCTCGGCCAGCACCTGTTCCGGAGACATAATTTTGCCGCCAAAGCGCAGCTCCAGCAGCCGGGCGTCATCCAGCATCTTCTCGTTCAGGGTCAGAAACGACGCCCCGGCGTGTATGCTCGTCAGAAAGTGGTGGAACGAGTCGCCGTAAGCGTCGTGGTAATGGGCGCACAGCCGCGTGTACTCGGCTTCATCCCGGACTTTCTTGGAAGAAATCGCCCACGACTTGATCTTTTCGCGCTCTTTGTTCGCCGCGCTTTGCAGCTCCACCATCAGCCCCCGGTGCTTGCGCTCATACTCCGCCTGCGT
>CAXUBO010000108.1:0-14511 GCA_964249345.1 uncultured Armatimonadales bacterium
CGAATGGGCCAAAGCCTGCGGGGCCGAAAGCGTCCTCGCGTACTCCGCCGGCCTCCTCCTCAGCGGCGGCCAGCACCAAGCCGGCACCTGCCGCATGGGCCACGGCCCCCAAACCTCCGTCACCGACGAGTGGGGCCGCGTCCACGGCCACGACAACCTGTACATCGCCGACGGCTCCCTGCACGTCACCAACGGCGGCTTCAATCCCGTCCTGACGATCTTGGCCCTGTCCTACCGCGTCACCGGGCATTTAGTGAAGTCGTGGTAGGCGCACTTTCCCAAGTGCCGCCGCACGCCGCCTTGCTTGCAATCTGGGCTTTCAGCTCGTCATAACCAGCAATCTGCGGGCTGAACCGAATGCGCGTGCCGCGTCCAGCCACAACGCCGCCGAGCTCTTTAGTGACCCGGTAATCTTCAACTTGTGTCCATTGCAGATGCTGTCTGCCCAGCAGCGTAATCTGCGTCAGCCCTTCATCACCACTTTCAACCCGGCAAGTGCGGTAAGCATGGTAGCCTAACCAAGCGGTAAACCCATTGGCAACGCCCACCGAGAGTGCCGTCAGCGCACTCATGCCCGGCAGCATTCCCAGCCACGCCAGCCCAGCCAACAGGCAGAATGTCCCGCAGAACAGCAGCGGCATCCAAAGCAGCGCCCGGTTCATGCGGTTCCGGTAATGGTACACCCGCGCTCCCACGCCGATCTTGCCGCCGCTCCACCGTGCCGCCTCGCCGCCTAATACTTCTTTATCAGCACACAAACACCATTCCTGCTCGGCAGATGCCTGAGCAAAGCATTGGATAATTTCTCTGAGCAGGGCGGCGTCTCTCATACTTGGCAGGAAGTCGAAACCGCCGTTCTGCGTCTCTACCGCATACTGAACCAGCAAGCCTTGATCGCTGACAATGCGGTAGCTTGTGACTTCCGGCCAGCTTGCTTTCCAGCGCCGCGTTTCGCTTTCAAAGACCAAGCCATAGGTATCCGCAGTGATGCGCTCGGTTCTGCGCTTGGCTGCGGCTCGGTACTGCGCGAGGGGAATCAGGAAAAGCAAGCCAAGTGATCCCACTACCAGCAAATAGAATGCCGCTGTGATGAGGGTCATCATCCAGCCAATCAGCCCGGCCATGGCCGTGAGCTTGAGGGCAGGCTGAAGCAGCAGATAAACCACATAAGCCAGAAACAGCTTGAGCCAAATGCGTGGTGCCCAGCGGTTTTCGCGGGTGTTGTAGTCAAAGACGTGCGGCCAGGAGTCAACTAGGCGCGTTCCTTTAATGCCCCAATGCTGCTCCCGGCTGGAACTGGCGTGGAAGGCAATCTGCTCTCGAAGCGCATCCGTACCGCGCCAAAGTGGAGAAATTATCAATTTACCCGCAGAGGTTTCAACGACAGAAACAATCATGCGATGGACAGCCACCGAATCCGGCGGCGTGTTCTTGGGCAGCTTTCCGTAGTAATCAGCGACTTGATCCCAGCGCACAAACTTCCAGCCAAACGCTCCCCGCCAGCGTAGACCATCAGTATCAGCCAGTATTTGGGCGTGCAGCAGCCACCAAAGCATCACGCTCCCGGCCAGAAAACTGCCCGCGCAGGAAAGGCCAAAGAAAAGGGTTTGTGCGGCAGGGTTTGCCGGAGGCGGGGTAGAAGGCAGGATCAAGCCGAGGCCACTTATGAGGCTAAAGAAGAAGGCCAGCCCAATCATGCCCCAAATTCCATTTGAAGGGCGGCAGGAAACGGTTTCCGCAGAATTATCAGCGGCAGGCATCTCATTTAGCATATTGAGTTTGACACGCCGCCGCCGAAAAAGTTGCGCTTAAATCAGCTCCCACGCTTTTAGCACGGACAGCAGCGGGGGCAGGGAAGCTTGCCAGAGCCAGCTTTCTTGCAGCCACAGGCCGGGCAGGACAGCACTGTGGTAGCGGCCTTCGTCCAAAGCCGCTGGGCGGTAGATGCCGCCGGCGTCAAGCTGATACCATTCGGCCTGCTGACGCACCGGGTCCAGCAGCCAGTATTCGGGGATGCCGGCGGCTTCGTACTCAAAAAACTTGTCGCCCCGGTCCCGCGCCCGGCTTTCCGGGCTGATGATTTCCACGACCAAATCGGCAGGGCCTTCTAAAAAGTTCTTCTTCAGCCGGACGCGATGCGCCTCCGAGACAAACAGAATATCGGGAGATCGCCCCGGCAGGTGAGCGGCGGGTTTCATCTGGAACGGCTCATAGCGCACTTCGCCAAGCTGACGCGCATCGGCGTAAACGCGGAGCAGCGCCGCCAAGAACCCGGCGACGTTCTGGTGCTGATTGGAAACAGGACTCATCTCGATGATTTCTCCATTTACCCATTCAGCGTGCCGCTCTTCATTCATCCACTCCAGGAATTCCTCGTAGCTAATTTCCGTGGTGGGTTTGGTTTGTGTTAGAGTTGTCATAACGCACCTCTCAGAACTTCGCCACGGTGACTGCGCCTTCCGATGCCGACGTGACCGAGGCGGCGTATTTTGCCAGGACGCCGGTAGTATAATGCGGCGCAGGCGCAGTCCATTCAGCGCGGCGTCGGGCAAACTCGGCGTCTGGGACATCAGCAATGATCGTGCCAGCGTTGATGTCAAGCGTCACGGTGTCGCCTTCATGCAGGAGGGCAATCGGACCGCCGGCGGACGCTTCGGGGGCGACGTGGCCGACCATCAGGCCGCGCGTTGCGCCGGAAAAGCGCCCATCCGTCACCATCGTAACTTCGCCGCCCAGGCCCTGCCCGACTAAAGCCGCCGTGACGCCCAGCATTTCGCGCATTCCCGGCCCGCCTTTGGGGCCTTCATACCGAATGATGACCACGTCGCCAGGGACAATGCGCCGCTCGGTTACGGCGGTCATGGCGTCTTCTTCCCGGTCAAAGATGCGGGCCGGGCCGCTAAACTGGGTCTTTTCGGTCCCCGCCAGCTTGATGACCGCGCCTTCGGGGGCTAAATTGCCGTGCAGGATAACGATGCCGCCGCGCGGCTTGAAGGCTTTGCCGACCGGGACAATGACTTGCTGGCCTTCGGCTTCTTCGGCCAAAGCCGCTTCTTCGGCCAGCGTTTTACCCGACGGAGTGGGGCGGTCGCCGTGCATCAGGCCCGCCGCTAACAAGTTCTTGGCGACAAGCCGTGTTCCGCCGGCCCGGTGCATGTCGGTCGCGACATACTTGCCGCCGGGGGTCAGGCTCGTGATGACCGGAGTGCGGGCCGAAACCCGGTTGAAGTCGTCCATTGTTAAGGGAACGCCTGCCTCACGGGCCAGGGCCAGGAGATGCAGGACGGAGTTTGTCGAGCCGCCCGTCGCCGCCGCGCCGGCAATCGCGTTTTCAAACGCTTCTTTGGTCAAGATGTCCGAGGGCAGGACGCCGCTGTGAAGCAATTGGACAATCATGTGGCCTGCTTCGACGCCGATGTCGTCTTTTTTTGGGTCTACTGCCGGGACGCCTGCGGAACCCAAAGACGCCAGCCCCAGAAACTCCATCACAATCGCCATTGTGTTTGCCGTGAACTGCCCGCCGCAGGACCCCGCGCCGGGACAGGCGGCGTCTTCCAGCTCAGTCAAGTCGGCGTCCGTAATTTTTCCCGCCGCCGCTGCGCCGATGCCCTCAAACACGTCCTGAATGGTGATGTCCCGGCCCCGGTAGCGGCCCGGCGCGATGGAGCCGCCGTACAAGAGCATTCCGGGGATGTTCAGACGCGCCAGGGCCATCGCCGCGCCCGGCGCAGTTTTGTCGCAGCCGACGAGGCAGATGACGGCGTCGAACATATGCCCGCGTGTGACCAGCTCAATGGAGTCCGCGATGACTTCCCGGCTGACCAAAGACGTTTTCATGCCTTCGGTCCCCATCGTGATGCCGTCAGAGATAGCAATCGTGTTGAACTCCTGCGGCGTCGCGCCGGCTTCCCGAATGCCCTGCATCACTTTCTGCGCCAGCGCCCGCAGGTTCAGGTTGCACGGCATGGTGCCAATCCAGGTAGACGCCACGCCGATAATCGGCTTTTTGATGTCCTCGTCGGTCAGCCCGACGCCTTTGAGGTAGGAACGAGCGGCAGCGCGGTCGCGCCCTTCGGTGATGACGCGGCTCCGCGCCTTCGGGTCATAGGGAATCGGTGTATCAGGCATAGGGAGAACTCCACAAAAGCAGGTGATTTGGGAGAATTATACCTGCGGGGGAGGGGGTTTGGCTACGGGAACGGATGCAGGCGTTAGACAGACCAATCCTCGGCCTGAAGGCTGGGGACTTTGCCGAAGTCGGTCATGTTGCGGGTTAGAAGGACAGCATTATTTGCGAGGACAACGGCAGCTATCTTCAGGTCCATCGTCCCCACGCGCGTCTTGGCAGCCTGAAGCCGCCGGAACTCAGCGGCGGCCTCGTTGTCAAAATCCAGCACGGCAATGCTGCAATAATCTCTCAGCAGGTTTTTGACCTCGCCGTAGTCAAACACCTGACGCTCCGGTGTAGCCGCCCGCGCAAGACGGGCGAACCATCCACGCGTTTGTTCTTCATAGCTGATAACTGTGATTGCCACATCGTCTGGCGGAATGTTACGCAGTCGCCGCCGAATGCGTTGCCCTTCCGCTCCGCCACGCTGCAACAGGCTCATGTGGTCTGTGTCCAAGACGACCATCAGTCGGTTGCCTCGTCGCCCTGCGCGTTCTGGGCTTCGCGGTACTCTCGTCCGAGACGTACCGCTTCGTCAAATCCCTCACTATCCGCGAAGCTGCCGAATATCTTCTCCCATCCGACTGGGCTAGATTGGGGCTTGTCAGCGGCCAACTGGCGCTTGATCTGCGCCAGTTCATCTTCTACTTGCGCTAAACGCACTTCCAGTGTTTCTATTGCCATGAAACGATTATACCATTGGGAGAATGAAGTTCGGCAAGCACGGGCGGAAGAAAAAGAGGGTAGAAAAAGAAAACAGGGTAGGGGCAAGCCCTACCCCTACACGAATGGAAGATTAGCGCTTGAACGAGAACGGCGTGGAAAGCGGGGACAGGTCGCCTAGCTCGTCATCGTCCAAAGACGCGGGCTTGGCGAAGGAGGGTGCGGGCGCTTCGGGACGCGGGGCGGCGTGGCCGCTGCCATTGCCGCTGCCGTTCATGGCCGGGGGCGTCGCAATCCGCAGGGTGCTGAGGAGCGCCGGGTCGAGGCCCTTTATCACGGCGTTTTCGGGCGTGATCGTGCCTTTGATGACCAGCTCCTGCAAGGCTTGGCCCAGCGTCATCATGCCGAGATTGGAATTGGTTTCAATAATGGACGGCAGTTGAAATGTCTTGCCTTCCCGAATGAGATTCTTGACGGCTGCCGTGGTCGTCATAATCTCCAGCGCCGCGACGCGCCCGCCGCCCACTTTCGGCACCAGCGTTTGCGCGACGACCCCTTGCAGCGACTCCGAAAGCTGGGTGCGTATCTGCGACTGCTGATGGGGCGGGAAGACGTCAATGATTCGGTCAACCGTTTGTGCTGCGCTCGATGTGTGCAGGGTGCCAAACACGAGATGCCCGGTCTCGGCGGCAGACACCGCCAGCGAGATTGTTTCTAAATCGCGCATCTCGCCGACGAGAATAACGTCCGGGTCTTCCCGCAGGGCCGCTCGCAGCGCCGACGCAAATGATTCCGTGTGGACTTTGACTTCCCGCTGATTAACCAAACACTTCTTGTGCGGATGCACAAACTCAATCGGGTCTTCCACGGTCAGAATATGCGCGTGGCGCTCGTTGTTGATCAAATCCACCATGGCCGCAAGCGTTGTAGACTTGCCGGACCCGGTCGGCCCCGTCACCAGCACCAGCCCGCGCTCCTCGCGTGCCATCTCCGCCAGCACCGGCGGCAAGCCCAGCTCGGCAAACGATTTGATCTCCGTCGGGATGACCCGGAAGACCGCGCCCTCGCCGCGCCGCCCGACAAAAAAGTTGCAGCGAAAACGGGCGAGATGAGGGATTTCAATGCTGAAGTCTAAATCGCGCTTTTCTTCAAACCGATTTTGCTGATCGCCCGTGAGTATCCCAATCAGCATTGTTCGTAAAACGTCGCGGGTCAGTTCGGGGTAGGGGAGCTGCTGCATTTCCCCATGCAGGCGCACGGTCGGGGGCGCCCCCACGGTCAGATGCAGGTCCGATGCCTTGCTCATCACTGTTTTACGCAGCAGTTCTTCAATGTCCATAAGCAGCTAAAGTCCTCTCGGCAGGGAAGCAAAATAGAAAAGCAAAGCGAGATAAAAAGCGAACGCTTCTATTGTCGGCACCGAAGCGCCAAAAAAAGAGGCCGACCCAGTAATTATACTGTATCGGCGGCAAGTTCGCGCTTAACTCGTAAAACGCTTCCGCAAGGCTGTCACATCAGCGGGACGGCGGCAGTGGACCGTCTTGCCGGAATAAGCACGAAGAACCTGAGCAACGGCGGCACGGTTCATCGCGGCGTCATCGTTCGGGTCAGCAGGCACGGCCGGGACCGGGTTCAAATAATACTGCCGTTTGCCGCCGGCAAAGCGCAGCATGTTGACAAAGCCAGGATGCGCGTTTGTGCGGGCAAGGTCGGCGCGAACATGGCGCAGCACAATTCGCCGGTAGCAGGTAAACCAGGGCAGGTCAAGCCAAACAATGACATCTGCATTTTGGAGCAGATCGTCCACCCACCAGAGGTACCCGCCTTCAGACACCCACTGCGGCTGCACTGCAATCTGCCGGACATCGGCTAAACGCTCTTCCAAAGAGCGCTTGCTATGGTGAGCATAGCCGATATTGTCCAGTTCGCAGCAGGGAGCGTGGAGAACATCCGCCAGTTGCCGGGCCAAAGTCGTCTTGCCGCTTCCCCCGCAGCCGATGATGTGGATACGCTTCGGAGAGTTATTCACTTCAAAATGCCCTCCACCATGTCTAAGTAGCGGAACAGGCAGGGCGTGTACGCTGGGGAGAACGTGCAGCCCTGCGCGTTTGCAATGACTCGAAGCTGCTCCGTTTTGCCCACCAGATGCCGCAGCCGATCCACTTTCTCCAGCGGCTGTTCCGGCACAATCCAGTCTTCCGGCTGGAACAATTCCGTCTGTCCAAGCCGCGCCGCCGCTTCCTCCAGCCCCGGCTTCGGGTAGAACATCAGCCCCATATCTGAGTCTGGGTGACGCCCCAAATGCTTCGCGGCAATAGAGAACATGAACCATGCAAAATGAAGACCGTGCGCGACTTCTGCTTGAAGGCCCTGCGCCTCTTGCGGGGGAGCGATTTTTGGATACTTTTGACCCGCGTAAGTCTCAGCCTGCCGGTCAAACAAGACGGCATACTCCGCCTCGGCCAGCGCCAACGATTGCGGCTGCCAGTAGCAGTCCACTTGCAGCAGACCGCGACGGCCTTGATGTAAAAAGCTCATGTACCCCCCGCCGGGCGGGGCGTGCTGCGGCGTGCTCTTCCCCGTGATCAAATTGCCGCTTTGCTCCGCGTACTGCCGCAGAACCGGCCCAAAATCAGCCGCCGCGTCGTCTGTGACCACAAGCCACGGGTCAAGGTCACTGAGATCATCGGCATTGCCCCGCCCGAACGAACCCCAGAGGTAAGCCGCCCGGATGCGCTTGTCGCTCTGCCAGGAGGCCATTAAAGACGCCAGCAAGGCGTCGCGGTCTGCGCGATGCTCCCGCAGAGCATCGGCAGCAGCAGGGTCGGAAACGTGTTCCGCCAAAACAAGAAAACGTGACATGAAAGTTCTTCTTTCAGGAGGGTGAAAGAAGCTAACTGGCGGGAGACGCCAAAAAGCCTCAGCGCAAAGACGTGAGCAAAAGACGTGAGCAAGGGACAGTCAAGAACAGCTTGACGAACGGCTTGCTTGTGTTTTTGTATGAGGCTTAATTCATGTGCGTAGCTTAATTCATGTGCGTAGAAAGGAAAAGGAAACTCAGGATAAAAGGAAAAGGAAACTCAGGATAAAGGTTCAGCAAAACCCATTGGCGGCGGGTACGGCCTTGAAGCGGCGGGTTGTTTTAATGAGGCCCAGGTTGTTCTACCCACCGGAAGTTCGCATTGATTTATTCTAAAGCACTGATTTACTTTAAAGTCTTGACGAGGAGAAAAGCGCTCCCGCCAGCATCAATACCAGGCCGATAACCGAAGGCACGACCCGGAGCAGATGGAACGCCCCCCAGCGGTCACGAAGCTGCTGCCAGTCGCTTGGCAAAGTGGAGACCGTCCACGTCGTCATCTGTCCCACGATCGGCACCTCAATCAGCATTGTGACGGCGAGAGTCAAAACAAATAGAAAAAGCGTCACAAGAGCCAAAACGAAGGTAACTGGGTGTCCGTGGAAAGACAGAACAAGGACCGGAACAACCGACAGCAGCGCCATCGGTACAAGAACAGTCATCAGCGAGCCGAGATTGTGTCCCATTTTGCCGACAACTGCCAGCAGAACGTCCGGCTCGAACGTGTTAAACGAGCGGCTGACACCAAGCCAGGGTCCCCAGTACATCCCGGAAACGAAGGTCAAGAGAAGAATGCTGATCAGCTCGCAGACTTTAAGGGCCATAGTTAAAAATACCACATGAATAAAAAAGCCGCTGCACTCAATAGTGCAGCGGCTTCTTCAATTTAATCTGGCGGTGACCTATTTTCCCGGACAATTGCTCGTCAAGTATCTTCGGCGCTGGAGAGCTTAACTTCCGTGTTCGGAATGGGAACGGGTGGACCCCTCCGCGATAACCACCAGAAACTTGTAGGTGCAAATCCCCAAAAGAGGGGCTGTCCTTAGACAACTGCATATCAAAAAGCAATGGGTACTCAAAGCAATCTATGATTGCTTTCTCAGTAATTTGTAATCAAGCCCTCGACCGATTAGTACCGCTACGCTGAACACGTTGCCGTGCTTACACCTGCGGCCTATCAACCCGGTGGTCTTCCGGGGGTCTTACCAGCTTCTGCTGTGGGAAATCTTATCTTCAGGTCTGCTTCGTACTTAGATGCTTTCAGCACTTATCAGTACCAGACATAGCTACCCAGCGTGTGCTCCTGGCGGAACAACTGGTACACCAGAGGTCTGTCCATCCCGGTCCTCTCGTACTAGGGACAGCTCCCGTCAAATTTCCTGCGCCCGCAACGGATAGAGACCGACAATTTTGTTACCACTCTTAGAATAAGAGGGAGCAGGGCATTTCTGCCTGCTTCTGCATATCGCTATGCAGTTCGGACTATATCTTCACCTGCTAAGTCAATTGCAGGCACTCGGCGTATAGTCTCTGAGGGTTCCAAACGATCTAAGAGTTGTGCCAGTGTGCGCTTACGGAACTTGGAACCGTTCATTGTAAACGCAATCTGAAGAATGTCTTGCAATCCTTCGTTATTGAGATGTTCTTTCCGATGCATCATTTCCACGACTTGCTTGAACTTCAAGAATTGATTTTGCTTGTCTGAACGAAGCGGAAACTTCGTAAAGAAAGGCAAAACCGCTTCATGCAGATCATCATGCCGTTTGACAACATAAACCCATGTCTGATCTCGCGCTGTTGCCGAAGCATTGCGCTTAATCAAGCCACAGCCTAATTTGTCTTGGAAAAGTTGCAGGACGGAAATCCTCTCGCCATTCTGGCTGACATGGAACTCAGGAACAACTTGTATACCGAGTGCTACATTTGGCGTTGGATGAACTCCTATATAGAAGCATCCTTCACCATCTGTGAACCCTGCCAAATAACTTCCTGTCGCCACATCTACTTCTTGCATCGCCTGGCCTTCCCTGCTGATTGTCCGCACCGAACACATTTTCACTGCTTCTGTATTGTAGCACAGAAACGAGTAGTGTCGGATACTCGGAGTTTCCAGCAAATAGCCAAGTTTAAGGACAGCAAGGTCTACTGTCTCACGACGTTCTGAACCCAGCTCGCGTACCGCTTTAATGGGCGAACAGCCCAACCCTTGGGACCTAATCCAGCCCCAGGATGCGACGAGCCGACATCGAGGTGCCAAACCTTGCCGTCGCTGTGAGCGCTTGGGCAAGATAAGCCTGTTATCCCCGGCGTAGCTTTTATCCGATAAGCCTTGGCGCGCCCACGCGCTACCAAAGGGTCACTAGAACCCACTTTCGTGCCTGCTCGACCTGTTTGTCTCACAGTCAATTTCCCTTATGCTCTTACACTCTACAGCTGATTTCCAACCAGCCTGAGGGAAACTTGGTGCGCCTCCGTTACATTTTGGGAGGCGACCGCCCCAGTCAAACTACCCGCCTGTTACGGTTCCTTTGCCGGATAACGGCGAAGGTTAGTGTTTCAGCATAGCCAGGGCAGTGTTCCATTGGCGCCTTGCGGCTCCTGCCTACGCTCTACAAACTAAACCAAAACACAATAACAAGGTGTAGTAAAGCTGCACGGGGTCTTTTCGTCCAGTTGCGGGTAACCGGCATCTTCACCGGTACTACAATTTCACCGAGTCTCTCGTTGAGACAGTCATCAAGTCGTTACACCTTTCGTGCAGGCCGGAACTTACCCGGCTAGGAATTTCGCTACCTTAGGACGGTTCATTATTGTTAGCGTCTGTTGTGTGAACAAACGCGGCTTCCAGAAAATTTTCTGTCTGCCCTTCGCTTCGCAGCGAAGATCGGACTATATCATCATCAACTATTAAAGCTGACGCTCGGCGTATAGTCTCTGAGGATTCATCAAGGGATGCAAGGATTTCTAGATGAGTGATATGACGTTTGCCGCCATCGTTCATCTCGTTTCGGAGTTCCAGAATATCGCGAATGCCACTATTTGTCAGGTGCGCCCCGCTCTGCATCAGCAGAACGATTTGCTTAAACTTAGCGAAATCACGTTTCTTCTTCGCGGAAAGAAAAGGAAATCTCTCAAAGAAAGGAATAACATTCTCTGTCACCGAGTTCAAGTTTCTCACTTCGTAGTACCAGACGCCGTCTGGCCTTCCTCGGAGTGTGCCGCATCCCAAGTGCCGCTTGAACAAAGCCAATATGACTTTATCTTTCTGCGATACATTGAAGCTTACGGAAACCTTCCAGGGAATTTGATAATCAGGCCGCCGTGTGAGTGAGAAGTTAAAACTTCCTTCCCCATCAGCAAAACCTGCGAAGTAGTAACCGATCTCAATCGGTATCCGAGCAATCCGTGGGTCCATTGTTGTCTTTCCTGCTGATTGTCTGCACCAAACGCATTGTCACTGCCCATGTCGTATTGAGTTATGAGCGAGTAGCGTTGGATACTCAGATGTTCCAGCATTTGGCCAAGTTTTATAACTACAAGCCATTCATAGTTACCGCCGCCATTCACCAGGGCTTCGATTCAGAGCTTTGGCTTGCGCCGAACCCCTCCTGTTAACCTTCTGGCATTGGGCAGGTGTCAGCCCCTATACTTAGGATTTCTCCTTAGCAGAGACCTGTGTTTTTGTTAAACAGTCGCTCGATGCTTGTCACTGCGACCTCCAAGATTTAACCTCAGAGGCACCCCTTCTCCCGAAGTTACGGGGTCAATTTGCCTAGTTCCTTAACGAGAGTTCTCTCGAACACCTTGGTATTCTCTACCTGCCTACCTGTGTCGGTTTGCGGTACGGGCAGTATAACCATAAGTTTAGAAGATTTTCTCGACGATCCGCCCCCCCACTTCGCTTCACCCGAAGGATCCACTCGTTCACTCTCGTAATTTGCGCCTGCGGATTTTCCTACAAGCCGTCACAAGAGCTTCACGCGCACTACCAACAGTCGCGCTGAGGACTGGGACCGTGTCCCTCCATCACTGATTACACTGGTTACGGAATATCAACCGTATGTCCATCGACTACGCCGTTCGGCCTCGTCTTAGGCCCGACTAAACTTCAGAGGACGAGCCTACCTGAAGAACCCTTAGGCTTTCGGTGGACAGGATTCTCACCTGTCTTAGCGCTACTTATGTCCGCATCCTCACTTGCCGCCAGTCCACCACTGCTTCCGCTATGGCTTCGTCCCGACGGCAACGCTCCTCTACCACTTGTATTTCTACAAGTCCGACGCTTCGGTGGCTGGCTTGAGCCCCCATACATTATCGGCGCAGAACGCCATTCGACCAGTAAGCTGTTACGCACTCTTTAAATGGTGGCTGCTTCTAAGCCAACATCCTGGTTGTCTATGGAATTCCACATCCTTTTACACTTAGCCAGCACTTGGGGACCTTAGCGGTCGGTCTGGGCTGTTTCCCTTTTGACTATGAAGCTTATCCCCCACAGTCTCACTGCTACGCTATGATCTGTCGCCATTCGGAGTTTGGTAAGGTTCAGTAACCCGGTAAGGCCCCTAGCCTTTCCAGTGCTCTACCTGCGACAGAGAACACGCAACGCTGCACCTAAATGCATTTCGAGGAGAACCAGCTATCTCCGTGTTCGATTGGCATTTCACCCCTACCCTCAGCTCATCCGAGCATTCTTCAACATACATCGGTTCGGTCCTCCACTCGGTCTTACCCGAGCTTCAACCTGGCCAAGGGTAGATCACACGGTTTCGGGTCTAATCCCGGCAACTATTAGATTTCTCTAGGCGCCCTATTCAGACTCGCTTTCGCTACGCCTCCGTGTCTGAGACACTTAAGCTGACGCTGCCGAAATTAACTCGCGGACTCATTCTGCAAAAGGCACGCAGTCATACGATAAATCGTACTCCCACTGCTTGTAGGCGGCATGGTTTCAGGTTCTATTTCACTCCCCTCCCGGGGTTCTTTTCGCCTTTCCCTCACGGTACTAGTTCACTATCGGTGGTAAGAAGTATTTAGCCTTAGGAGGTGGTTCTCCCAGATTCACGCAGAATTCCTCGTGCTCCGCGTTACTTGGGTGCTGTCAAACAAGTCCTGGTCTTTTCGTCTACCGGGCTTTCACCGTCTATGGCTGGCTTTTCCTAAACCATTCGACTAAAACCAGGATTTGTAACTTGTTTGGGTTGCTGCTGTTTCCCATTGACAGTCCCGCGACACCGAATACGCAACGCCAGCAGGCTATATTCACGTATTTGGTTTAGGCTGTCCCGCTTTCGCTCGCCGCTACTTACGGGATCACTTTTGTTTTCTCTTCCTTCGGATACTTAGATGTTTCAGTTCTCCGAGTGCCCTCCGCGTACCCTATGTATTCAGATACGGGTGCTATGCATCGCATAGCGGGTTTCCCCATTCGGAAATCTCCGGGTCAAAGGTTGCTTGCACCTCGCCGAAGCGTATCGCCGCTTGCTGCGTCCTTCGTCGGCTCCTTACCCCAAGGCATTCACCATGCGCCCTTTGTAGCTTGATTGCTTTCAATTACTAAGGTGTTATCTCAAAAACTGGCAGCAGATTGCTCCGCCGACAGCATCGATGAAATTGCTATGTTTACCCATTGCTTTTCTTTATGCAGTTGTCAAAGGACAGTTGGATTAAAAGCTAATCTTAGAGACTTCGCTTTTATCCGAAACGCCGATCCTCTCATTGGAGGCCGGTCGGCGTGTGTTTCACGGCAATTATGTTACCGTAAACTTGGCAGATTTGTCAAGCGTCACTACCAAGGGACGCGACAGAACCTAAATCGTGAAAATCTTGCATGTGCAGCACAATTGGATGGAGAATAGCGGGTTCGAACCGCTGACATCTACTTTGCAAAAGTAGCGCTCTACCAACTGAGCTAATTCCCCGCAATACAGTCTGCACTTTGGCATCACTGCAAGAGAACCTATGAGAATAGGGTAGTGGGCCCAAGTGGACTCGAACCACTGACCTCACGGTTATCAGCCGTGTGCTCTAACCAGCTGAGCTATAGGCCCCTATATGATACTCTCTTAACGCAAACGCACGAGGGGAGGCAACTTGCCTTCCCTCGTGAGGAACGGTTCAGTTGTCTAAACTCTTATACGATTGTCGTCTTGAGAATGATCATAAAATCTCGCTGGCGTACAAAACTATGAAATAGCGATGCACATAGAAAACTAAATAGGGTTTCGTGAAAAATCTACTGAGCAGTAACAAAAAAGTTGTTCCAAGAAAGACCGACCTGTATTGATGCTGAACGCTTGAAGCCGAAGCTCCTTAAGACACTCAGTCATAAATCCTTAGAAAGGAGGTGATCCAGCCGCACCTTCCGATACGGCTACCTTGTTACGACTTAGTCCCTCTCGCTCCCCACAGCTTAGTAAGCTCCCTCCCTTGCGGGTTAAGCCACCTACTTCGGCTGCAGACAACTCAAGTGACTTGACGGGCAGTGTGTACAAGGCCCGGGAACGTATTCACCGCAGTTTAGCTGACCTGCGGTTACTAGCGATTCCGACTTCATGCAGGCGAGTTGCAGCCTGCAATCTGAACTGAGACCGTATTTTTGCGATTGGCTCCACCTCGCGGTCTTGCGTCGCTTTGTTTAACGGCCATTGTAGCATGTGTCAAGCCCAGGATGTAAGGGCCATGCCGATTTGACGTCATCCCCACCTTCCTCCCGCTTACACGGGCAGTTTCCAAAGAGTTCCCGACTTTACGCTGGCAACATTGGATGAGGGTTGCGCTCGTTGCGGGACTTAACCCAACATCTCACGACACGAGCTGACGA
>CAXUBO010000109.1:0-14252 GCA_964249345.1 uncultured Armatimonadales bacterium
CCGGCTTGGCCTCCTCGCCCTATTCGGCGGGGCATTGTCGTCGCTCATGGCCGGCTGCGTCGTCGGAATTTTGCTGTGACGAATACTATTTTCACAAAAAAAGCGATAAAATTACACAATTCATAAAAATCATGTTATGATATTGACATGCTGTAATGGCGTCGGCGCAATCAAGCCGAAACAAACATTGTTCCATGTTGAAGGCGAAATCACTTGTTTTTTGTTCCGGCCCTAAACCAACCCGGTGGCGAATGTGCTTGTCTCGCCCTGTCGCCTCAGAAGTGGGTTCTTCTGAACTTTTTTTGCGAAAGGTCTACATTTCATGTCTCACATCTCCCGCCAAGCGGTTGCACTGGCCCTGCTGACTTTCAGCGGCACCGGGGTCCTCGCGCAGTCTCCGCTGCCGCCCTATGTGCCGGGGCATCATGCGCCGGTTCGATTGATCCCGTCGAAATCCGGCTTTACGCCGCCGGTCCGATTCGGGCGCTCCTTCAACTCCGTGCCGCGCTCCGGCCGGATCGATTTTACCGGGCCGCTTGTCCCGCGTGTTGCTGCCGCTGCTCCGGTTCATGCGGAAGTGACCAGCCTCAGCACTGCCATAGACCCCTGGACTGCGACCGGCCCAGCGGCGCTCCTGAGCGGCGGCGGCGCGTTTGGCGCCTACAACGCTGCGGAAGGCTATGACGGCGGGATCGGGCAGAATACGTCCGGTCGCATCGCCGGCATTGCGGCAGACCCCACCAACGCAGGCACTTACTACATCGCATCCGCCGGCGGCGGCCTGTGGAAGACCACAGACTTTGGGCAGACCTACATTCCGCTGACCGACTTCCTCGGCGATACGGCGATGGGCAGCGTTACAATCGCACCCTCCAATCACAATGTTATCTACGCCGGCACCGGCGAACCGAATTTTGCCGGCGACTCGCGCTACGGCATCGGTCTTCTGAAATCCACTGACGGCGGCTCTACCTGGTCAATCATTCCTGGCCCGACGACGACAAGCAGCCCGCAGGGCGTTTTTTACCGCAAGGCGATCTCGCGCATTGTTGTGAATCCCACAAACCCAAACACGGTTTATCTCAGCACGGTTGTGGGTGCGCTGAACGGCAACGGCTACGCGGACGGCGGCGTGTGGAAGACGACCGACGGCGGCGTGACCTGGACCAACACGACTCAAAACAAAGTGGACAACAACGCCCTCTTTACCGACCTTGCGATGAACGCCAAGAACCCGAACATTCTTTACACCGCCGTCGGCTATTATGGCGGGTTTATTGACAACGGCATTTACAAAACGGTTGATGGCGGAGTCACCTGGACGGAGCTTGCGGGCGGCTTGCCGCAGTCGGCGAACGGCGATCCTGTCGGCGGTCAAATCTCGCTGGCGCTTTCCCCTTCCGCCAGCGGCCTGGCCGACACGCTGTATGTGTCCATTCCCAGCTCCGGCACGGCACCGACGTACAGCGATTTCCTGAACCTGCTTGGGCTGTACAAATCCACCGATAGCGGCGTGACGTTCACCAAGCTGGCTGCGCCGGACTATGTCAGCGGCCAGTCGTTCTACGATAATGCTTTGGCGGTCAGCCCGACCAATCCGAACGTCTTCTTTGCTGCCGGCAAAGTCAACTACGATGTTGTCGGCGGGTTCTACAACGGCCCGACGATCTTTACCGATCTTCGTACTCTGGTCGGAACGACGGACGGCGGCCAGACTTTCCATGACTACTCGCTGGGGCAGGGCTTTGTCGGGCCGCATACGGACACGCACGCGCTGACATTTACTGCCGACGGCAAGCTGCTGGACGGCAATGACGGCGGCATCTGGCGCTTAGAAAATCCATTAGTGGCAAATCCGACGCCGCCTGCCAGCGACACAGACGCTTCGGGTGACAATATCAATTGGACAGACATCAACGGCAACCTGAACACGATTCAGTTTACGGGCATTGCGCTTGATCCCTCCAATGCAGGAATTGCTTATGGCGGCGCACAAGACAACGGCACCAGCAAGCTGGCCGGCGGCGTCTGGAACCAGGTCGTTGGCGGCGACGGCGGCTTTAGCCGCGTGGATGCTTCCAACCCGCAGACAGTTTACCAGGAGTTCTACGGCATCTCGCTGTCCCGCTCCGATGACGGCGGGCAGAACTTTTACTCCAAGATCAACGGCATCAACACGGATGACCCATCGCCGAACTTCAACCAGACGGCAGCATTCGGCACTTCCCTGGAACCGGCGGCATTTTATGTGCCTTACAAGCTGGACCCGCTGAACACATCTCATGTTGTTTATGTGACCGACCATGTGTATCTGTCCACCAACAAAGGCGACTTATTTACCCCTATCGGCATTCCCGGCATGAACGGCTATCTGCCGGGCGGTGCAACCGGCGCCTATGTAGACGCCGTCGGCATCGCCGGCCAAACCATTTATGTAGAAATCGGGGCGCACGTCTACGCGACGTTCAACAATGGTGCTTCCTGGAGCGACCGCAGCATCCCTGCCACCTTGAACGGCGGCGACCCTCTCAGCGACATCCATGTCAACCCGTCCGATCCGCTGGATGTGTACGCGACCAAGCCTGCGTTCGATGATTACTCCGTCGGCAAAGTTTTCCGGTCCACGAACGGCGGCCAAACTTGGACGGACATCAGCGGCAACCTGCCGAACATCCCGTTCAACTCGGTCCGGCTGGACCGCAAATCGGGAACCCTGTACGCCGCCGGTGATAACGGCGTATATGCCACCACAAACTTCGGCGGTTCTTGGACCCGCATTCCCGGCAGCCTGCCGACAGTGCAGGTGGTAGACCTGGACATCAGCCGCCCGACGGGCCTGCTTGGGGCCGGCACGCATGGGCGCGGCTTGTGGACAACGCCGCTTTCTCAAGTGGCCGCCACGCCGAACCTCAAGGTCAACACCCAGATCAGCCGCATTTCAGCGGCTGTGGTCCAGATGACGGTGACGGTGTCAAACTCCGGCACTGCGTCCACCCCAACCGGCGTCGGCGCGATTGATGTCGCCAATACTTCCCTGAGCCTCTCGCTGGGCGGACAAGTGGCGACGCCCATTGCCGTTGGCGCAGTGCCGGCCTACGGCCAATCCCAAAGCTTCACTGTGTTCTTCACCAACGTGCCGGCGGGAACTGCCCTGTTGCGCTATTCCGGCACCTACACAGGAAGCAGCTTCACCGGCTCACAGCGCGTCAGCGTCCCCTAAATTACAGTGCATCAAGTTATAGCACATCAAATTATAGTGCATCAAGTTATAGCACATCAGGAGGGCAGGGGACTTTTCCTCTGCCCATGCTCACCTTAACCGTGAAATCAAGGAGTTATCATGCTGACCCATCTTTCTTTTCGGCAGGCTGCGGGCCTATTCTGCGCGACTGCCGGTGTTCTGCTTGCCCCGCAAGCTGCTCATGCTCAGGCGTTCACACTCAACTTCAGTCCGGCAGTGCAGACGATCCCAACAACCTCAAGCGTGACTTTTAGCGCAAGCATCACCAACGCGACGAGCAGCCCGCTTTACATCAATAGCGACTCGCTTGATCCGCTCGCGTCCGGCCTGACAACCGACGACACCTTATTTGTCAACACCTTCCTGCTTGGCTCGCCGGTTCTGCTGGGCGCCGGCCAGACTTACGCGCTGACAAACCTGTTCACAGTGACGGACACGACCGCCGCGCCAGGAACCTATTCCGGTCAGTTCGCTGTATACGGTGGTTCTGACACCAGCGCAACTAACCAGAGCGGTTTCCAGACATTCAGTGTGATCGTGCCGCAAGCTGTGCCTGAAGCTTCCTCCTCCACTTCGCTGGTCCTGCTGCTGGTGGGCGGGGCTGCGGTTGTGGCAGCTCGCCGCCGCAAGCACGCGGCTCTGTAACATGGCTTCATAAAGCGTGATCCCGTGCCGGACCCGTCCGGGTCCGGCTTTTTTCTTCGACTCAAGTTAGCACTCTCTTGACAGGAGTGCTAAAAGCAAAGTATAATACTCCTCGGAACCTAATTTCCCAAAGACAAAAATCAAAAAGACACCCACTGAAGGAGGTCAGATCATGTTGAAACCACTCGGAGACCGAATCGTCATCAAGGCGCTGGAAGCTGAAACCCAGACCAGCGGCGGCATTATCCTGCCGGAAACCGCCCAGGAAAAGCCCCAGCAGGGCGAAGTTTTAGCCGTTGGGCCGGGCAAGATGCTGGACAACGGCAAGCTCAGCACTGTTGACGTACAGGTCGGCGATAAGATCGTCTACGCAAAGTATCGCGGCACGGAAATCAAGGTCGGCGGCGAGGATGTCATTATCCTGACAGCCGGCGACGTGATGGGCATATTAAACTAAGTTTCCCCTAGGAGAACACACAAATTATGGCAGCCAAAGAATTATTGTTTGACGAGCAGGCACGCCGGGCGCTGGAGCGCGGCGTCAACACCCTGGCCGATGCGGTTAAAGTGACGCTCGGACCGCGCGGGCGCTACGTTGTTTTGGAAAAGAAGTTCGGCTCACCTTCCCTGGTAGACGACGGCGTCACGATTGCCAAAGAAATTGAAGTCGAAGACAAATTCGAGAACATGGGCGCACAGCTTGTGCGCGAAGTCGCCTCCAAGACAAACGACGTGGCCGGGGACGGCACCACGACCGCGACCGTGCTGGCCCAGGCGATTGTCCGCGAAGGGCTGAAAAACGTCGCCGCCGGGTCTAACCCGCTGGCGGTCAAGCGCGGCATCGACAAGGCCGTAGACGCCGCTGTCGCTGAGATCAAGACCCTGGCCGTGCAGGTGCAGGGCAAAGAGTCCATCACCCAAGTCGCCACAAATTCCGCCAAAATCCAATTAATCGGTGAGCTGATCGCCGACGCCATGGACAAAGTCGGCAAAGACGGCGTCATCACGGTGGAAGAGTCGAAAGGCACACAGACGACGCTGGAGCTGGTGGAGGGAATGCAGTTTGACAAGGGCTACATTTCGCCCTACTTCGTCACTGACGCCGAGCGCCTGGAAGCTGTTTTGGACGACCCGTATATCCTGATCTTTGAGAAGAAAATCTCCAACATTCAGGACATGCTGCCGGTGCTGGAAAGCGTCGTCCGCTCCGGTCGCCCGCTGCTGATTATCGCCGAGGACGTGGACGGCGAAGCGCTTGCCACCCTGGTCGTCAACAAGCTGCGCGGCACGTTCAACGTCGTTGCGGTCAAAGCGCCGGGCTTCGGCGACCGCCGCAAGGCCATGCTGGAAGACATCGCCGTTCTGACCGACGGACGGTTCATCACTGAAGACTTGGGCATCCAGCTTAAGAACGTGGACGAGTCTTACTTAGGCTCCGCCAAGCGTGTCACCGTCACCAAAGACGACACCACGATTGTCGAGGGCAAGGGGTCTGCGGCGTCCATCCAGGGCCGCATTGCTCAGATCAAGGCTCAGATCGACAAGTCCGATTCCGACTACGACAAAGAGAAGCTTCAAGAGCGGCTTGCCAAGCTGTCTGGCGGCGTCGCCGTCATTCAGGTCGGCGCGGCCACTGAGACCGAACTGAAAGAAAAGAAGCACCGGATTGAAGACGCCCTTTCGGCGACCCGCGCGGCAGTCGAAGAAGGCATCGTCCCCGGCGGCGGCACCACGCTGATTAAGATCATCAGCGCTTTGGATAATCTCCACCTAGAGGGTGATGAGCAGGTCGGCGTCAACATCATCCGGCGTGCGCTGGAAGAGCCGGCCCGCCAGATCGCAAACAACGCGGGCGTTGAAGGCTCGGTCATCGTTGAGAAGATCAAGCAGACGGGCCAGGGCTACAACGCCGCCACCGGCGAGTTCGGCGATTTGGTCGCGCAGGGCATCGTCGACCCGGCAAAAGTCACCCGGTCCGCCTTGCAGAATGCCGCGTCTATCGCCGGCCTGATCCTGTCCACCGAAGCGCTCGTCGCCGAGCGCCCCGAAAAAGCCTCAGCGGCCCCAGCGGGCGGCGGCGGCATGGGCGGCGGAATGCCCGGCATGGGCGGCATGGGCGGCTTCTAAGCCATTCGTGACTGTCCGCGATTATGAAAGCACAAGCCGGGGGCCGAATGGCCTCCGGCTTATGTTTTTCATGGTATAATTTTGGTGAGGAGGATGGTTCAGTGGTTATTGACACACAGCCAGACGAAATAGATACCGCTCCGTCAGTCGTTGTTTTCTCGGATGCCCCCAACAATTTTGACGCGATCCGCGAGATTGATCAGTGGGCACGGGATCATGGCTTCGTCCGAAGCCGTGAATACAGTCTGAACATCAAGCAATTTGCCGACGGCAAGCGGCTGTATTATGGTGCCTGTTACCGATTAAGTCAAGATGACAAGCGTGCAGCCGAGGCGGACTTGACAAGAATGCGTCAGCGGCGGGCAGAGATGCCTCTAACAGCTTCCTCCGATATGCTGCTGCGTGAGGGAGATTGATGCCGCGTTACATCGTTCCCGATACCTGTGCTATTGCAACCTCGCTTTACAACGAGACCTATTCTTCAAATGCCGACCCGCTCTTGGAGGCCATACGCTTGCAATCGGTGGACGCCATAGCTCCCTCTTCTTGCTTTACCGAGTTTTTCAACGTCAGCCGCAAGAAAGCGGATGGGGATAGAAACAATCCGCCTCTTCCTGCCTCTCAAGTAGAAGCCGTTGTAGCTGATTTTCTTGCTCTTCCTATTCTTTGGCTGGACATTGAACCATTCGCGTCAACAGCTTGGCAGTTGCACCGCGATTATGGTATTCAGACGGGTGACGCTTTTTTTGTTGCAGTGGCACAACTTTGGCAAGCGGAGCTATGGACTAAAGATAATCAATTTATCACTACCGTGACGCCTATCTATGCGTCCGTGTATGATCTAAAAGTTCAAGCATATTCCTGATTCAGCATTTGAACACTCAGGCAACAGCCTCCGGATTTTCTTTTTGCTGGGTAGAGTCACAGGTAGAGGGATATGTCATGCAGAAACTCATTGGCCGTCCAAAGCTGATCATAGTGTGCGGCCTGCCGGGATCAGGCAAGACGACCCACGCGAAGTCATTGGAAGATAAGCTGGGTGCGGTTCGGTTCTGCCCGGATGAGTGGATGCAGGCGCTTTTGCTGAGTCTGCACGACGAAGAACATCGCGCACAGATTGAGGCGTTGCAGTGGGCGCAGGCGCAGCGTTTGCTGTCGCTGGGGCAGACGGTCATTATCGAATGGGGAACGTGGGGCCGGTCGGAGCGCGACGTATTGAGGCTTGGTGCAAGAGCGTTAGGAGCCGAGGCCGAGCTGCACTATCTTTCTGCGTCGGTGGGCGTTTTGTTTGAGCGAATTCAGCGCCGAGGCATGGAAGACCCGCCGCTGACATGGGAAGATTTGGTGCGAAGCGCAGCGATTTTTCAAGCGCCGACTATTGAGGAAGCGGAACTTTTTGATGCCTACAAAGCAATCAAGCCTACGGAGGATTTGGATACGCCGCCCGCGCCACCCCTTGACTTATACCGCCGTGCGATAGAGCGCATTTTTGACGAATACGCCGCCATTCCCTACGCTTTTGGTGAGCTTTCTTCTGAAACCGTCTTTGACCGCGCAAATGACCGCTATCTGCTGATTACGTTTGGACGTGACTTAGGCAAGCGTATTCACTATGCCGTGGCCCACATAGACATCGTGAACGGCAAGCTGTGGATACGCCGTGATGGAACTGAAGAGGGAATCGCAAATGAGCTAGTCGCACTGGGCGTTCCGAAAGAAGACATTGTGCTTGGGTTCAAGTCTGAGCGGATGCGGCAGGATACAGAGTTTGCCGTGTCTTGAAAGACAAAGCCGCCGGAGGCCAATGGCCTCCGGCGGCTTCGTTTTGCCCGCGAGATGCTTCGTCAGCGAATGACGATTTGCAGGCTGTCACCGTGCCGGTCCCGATGGTCATCATAACGGTCCCGATGGTCATCATAACGGTCCCGATGGTCATCATAACGGTCCCGATGGTCACGCTGCCATTCTTCGCGGCGGCGTTCCTCTTCGCGACGGATTTCCTGCTGGCGGCGGAACTCGGCTTGCCGGATTTGCTCCTGCCGGAACTCTTCGCGGCGGTCGTCGCGTCGGTAATCTCCATTGCGGTCGCCGTCGTAGTTCCAGTCGCCGTCATGGTCGGCGACGGTCTGCTGACCGAACTGAATGGGATGGGTCAGGCCGGACGCGGCGGCGGGTTTTGCAGTGCCAAGCAGGCCGGCGGCGAGAACGGCGGCGAGTATTCCAAAGGCTTTATGTTGGGTTTTCATGCTTTGCTCCAAGTTAAGTTTATCTCTCGCTGTGCGGAGGGATACCTAGTGACAGAAGGGAACACGAAAAGGTTCCATGCAGACTTTGGAGGAAACACAGATGCAGTTAGGACTGGAAGGCAAGACGGCGCTGGTGACGGGATCAACCGCAGGCATCGGCTATGCGGCGGCGCTGGGTCTGGCGCGGGAAGGCGCGTCGGTCGTGGTGAATGGACGGACGGCGGCGCGGGTGGAGCAAGCTGTCGGCAAAATCAAAAGCGAGACTGGCAGTAACAAAGTCTCCGGCGTGGCGGCGGATTTAAGTACGGCGGAGGGCTGCGCGGCGGCAATTCAGCAGGTTCCAAGCGTGGACATATTGGTCAACAATATGGGCATCTTTGAGCCGAAAGAGTTTGCCGACATCACCGATGCGGACTGGATGCGCTTCTTTGAGACCAATGTCCTCAGCGGCGTTCGACTTTCGCGCCACTACTTTCCCTTGATGAAAGACAAAAACTGGGGCCGGATTGTGTTTGTGTCCAGCGAGTCGGCTGTGGACATCCCCAAAGAAATGATTCATTACGGCATGACCAAGACCGCTCAGCTTGCGGTCGCGCGGGGTCTGGCGGAGCTGACGGTCGGCACCGGCGTCACGGTCAACTCGGTACTGCCCGGCCCGACCAAATCCGAAGGCGTCGGGACATTTATCGCACAGATGGCGCAGGCGCAGGGCGGCGATGAAAAGGCTGTGGAAGAAGAATTCTTCAAGTCCGTGCGCCCGTCGTCTTTGATTCACCGATTCGCATCGCCGGATGAAGTCGCCGCCATGATTGTGTTTGTGTGCAGCCAAGCGGCGTCGGCGGTCAGCGGCGCGGCCCTGCGCGTCGAAGGCGGCGTCGTGCGCTCCATTGTTTAAGATCAAGAACCCCCTAGCCCCCAATAATGGGGGGAACATGAGAAACACCGGAAAGCGCAAGCCGGTTCCTTCTTATATCCGGCTTATATCCGGTTCCCCCAATATTGGGGGCTAGGGGGAAGTCTTTATTGTGCTACAATAGGGCAGGGGGATCGCTCAATGGCCTACGCAGCGAAACTGGACAAGCCGCAGACACTCAGTCTCGGCGACTATGACCCGGACAACACGGGAAAAGCGAAAAAAAGCAATGCCGACAGCGATCTGCTGTCGCTGGGCGAGATAATGGCGCAGCAGCAGGAGCTTTTGTATGCCGCGCAGACCCACAGCGTTCTCATCGTCCTACAAGGCTTAGACACGTCCGGCAAAGACGGCACCATCTCGCACGTCATGTCCCATGTTAATCCGCAGGGCTGCGCGGTCGCGTCGTTCAAAGTGCCGACGCCGGAAGAAGCCGCGCACGACTTTCTGTGGCGCATTCACAAACAGACGCCCGGCAAGGGCAGCATCACGATCTTTAACCGCTCGCACTATGAAGACGTGCTGGTGACGCGCGTTCACAAGCTGGTCGGCAGTGACGAAATCACACGCCGCTACACGCTCATCAACCACTTTGAGGAGCTTTTGTCGGACGAAAACACGATTATCCTCAAGTTCTTCCTGCACATCACCAAAGATGAGCAGAAAGCGCGGCTGCTGGCCCGCGAGGATGACCCCTCCAAAGCCTGGAAGCTGTCCGCCGCCGACTGGCACGAGCGCGAGTTTTGGGATGATTACACGTCGGCCTATGAAGCCGCGCTGGGCGCGACGGCTGCCGGGACCGCACCCTGGTACATTGTTCCCGCCAACAAGAAATGGTTCCGCAACCTTGCCATCGCCGACACGCTGACTAAAACCCTGCACTCCTACGAGAGCGGCTGGCAGGACGCGCTTCAGAAAATCGGCGATCAGCGCAAAGCAGAGCTTGCCCAGATGCGGGCAAACGGCACCGCCGGCAAATAAAATAGAGCCTGCTTATTCCCCGGCGAGCTTGTAGCCGAAGCCGCGCACGGTGAGGATGCAGGTGGGATGGTCTTCGTCGGCCTCGATTTTGCGGCGGAGGCGGCGGATGTAGACGGCCAGGGCTTTGATGCCTTCTTCGGGGGCGTTGCCCCAGACCTGCTGGAACAGCCAGGTCTTGTCGAGTGCCGTGCCGCGCTGACGGGCCAGCAGCAGCAAAACTTCGTACTCGCGGTCAGTCAGACGCGCCAATGTCCCCGCAATGACTGCGTCCCGGCTGCGAAGGTCCAGCACACGGTCCGGGCCAAGCGGCAGCTCGACGGCTTCCTCATCGGGAACGGCGTACTCGCGGGCGCGGCGCAGGTGGGCCTGGACGCGGGCGAGAAGCTCATTGGGGTCAAAGGGCTTGGTGATATAGTCGTCCGCCCCCACTTTGAGGCCGTTAATTTTATCGTTGGGACTGGAGCGGCCCGTCAGCATCAAAACAGGCTTGCGCCAGCCCAATTGGCGCAGGGCGCGGCAGCAGGCGAAACCATCCATACCCGGCAGCGCCACGTCAAGCAGCACCAGGTCATACGTTGGGTCTTCGCGCAGGTGCGAAACGGCAGCCTCGCCGGTTAAGACCGCGTGGAGGTAGTAGCCGTCGCGGGACAGCAGGCGCAGCAGCGACTGGACAATCGCCCGGTCATCTTCCACAATCAAAATCTTTCCGGCGATAACGCTCTCCCTTTTTCTAAAAACGCCGCGACGGGGAGCCGGAGCGTGAACTGCGTTGCACCGGGACGGCTGCGGACCGTGATCGCGCCGCCGTGGGCCTCGGCGATCCGCCGGCAGGAGAACAAGCCGAGGCCGGCCCCATCGGGCCGGGTCGTAAAGAACGGGTCAAATAAGCGCCGCCGGTTCTGCGGCGCGATGCCGGGGCCGGTGTCCCCAATCCGTACTCGTGCGCCTCCTTGATAGCGGTCCAGGGTCAGGGTCAGCGTCCCGCCGCCGGTCGCCCGCATGGCTTGAACGGCATTAAGAATAAGGTTCACCAGTACCTGCTCCATCTGCACGGCATCGGCGGCAATCACCGGCAGATACGGCGAAACGGTGCAAACGATTTTGACATTTTCTAGGTCCGCCTGGGGCCGGACCAGGCGCAGAATACGGGACACCAGCTCCGCTAAGTCCGTGGGGGCGCGTTCCTGGGAGTCGGGCCGGGCCAGTGCGAGCAGGCGATGGGTTAAAAGCGCCAGCCCGTCAATCTGCTGGCGCATCGCGGACAGCGACTCGGCCCGCAGCGACGGGTCATTCTGGTCCGCTAGCGACACTTCAATGGAAAGCGGCGTCAGCAGGTTGCGGATGTCATGGGCCACAGACGCCGCAAGAAGTCCAACGGCGGAAAGCTTTTCCGTCTCAAACAACTGCTGCTGGGTGAGGGACAGCGTGTTCTCCGCTTTGTCCAGCCGCCCCGTGACGCTCTTTAAGGCCGAAGCAAGCTGCCGGGACTGCTCTTTTAGCTGCGCGGCCTGCGCCCGGACCTTGTCTTCCATGTGGCGGGAACGAGTGATGTCCAAAAACGTCCAAAGCCGCCCGATAATCTGGCCGCCGTCATCCAGCACCGGCGCAGTGTAGCGGCGCAGCAGATGCGGCTTCGGCGCAATCAGCTCCACTTCATCCTCTAAAACGCGCTGGGGGTCGGCATACACCGCGTCCAAAGTCTGCACAAAGCCTTCGGCATCTTTCAGACGCCGGGCCAGCTCGGTGCGGACATAGTTCGGCTGCGAGCGCAGTGTTTCCAGGCTGTCCAGGCCGAACATGTCGCAAAACCGCTGGTTGCATATCCGGTCCCGGCGCGTCGAGTCGGACATCAAAACGCCGTAATCGGACGCCCTGAGCATGGCCCGCAGCAGCAAAAGCTCGTCATTCTCGGTCATACCCGGTAATTATAGCACAAAGTCCCCCCAGCCCCCACCCTAATAAAACCTTAATCATGGGGGAGCATGATTAAGAATAAAATAGGCTCTTCTTTTCCTCACTCTGGCTCCCCCATTATTGGGGGCGGGGGGACTTTCTACTTCACACCCATCTGCCGGCCCAGGTCAGCGGGGTTGAAGTAGGCCGAGGACCGGGTGACTTTGCCGTCTTCAATTTCTAAAATCGTGACGCCTGTGTAGGACAGCGGCGAACCGCTGAAGCTGGTTCCTTCCGTGATCCATTCCAGCGCCGCGCTGCCGTCGCCGGCGATGACGTTACGGAACCTCGATTTCGCCACGTCAAACGAGCCTCGGTACTCGGTCCAGAAGGTCCGTGCGCCGTCCGGCCCCTGGTACTGGTCGGGCGCAATCAGGTTGCCGACAAGCGCGTCTTCGGCATACAGCGCGACCAGCGGCCCGACATCTTTGGCTTCTTCCAGCGTCCAGAGCGCCTGGATAAATTGGTTTGCGACTTGTTCTGACATTGTTAGCTCCTGCTGTTTTACTGAATGATTGGTATTACGCAGCGCTCAGGCCCAGGATTAAAATCCTGGGCTGAGGAGCCTTCGGCTGGCTGTCCTACGGACAGAAAACTAAATAGGCAGAGCAGGAGGGTGCAACAAGCAACGCCCCTACTATCTTTTGTCCGCAGGACAATCAGCCAAAGGCTCTTCAGCCCAGGATTTTAATCCTGGGTCTGAGTTATTATGCGTCCAAAGCGGGCCGGTTGAAACAAAAAACGCCCGGCCTGCTTCCAAAGAAGCAAGCCGGGCGTTTTGATTTGCAGCCTTATGATCCGTTAGCCAGGAAGGTGAACCCAGTCGGGCCGGTGATGATCGGCGTTTTGCCGGCAAAATTCGTAGGCAGCAGGCCAGCAGCAACCGTCCCGCCGGAGTTGAGGATCATATCGGCGGTCAGCGGCATGTCCGCGCCGGGGATGCCGATGCTGTTCTTGTCCGTCGCCAGCGGCGCGGTTTGGAGAACCGGGGAGCCGTTAAGCTGGTTGTAAGCGTAAGCCAGCCCGGCGGCGTGGCGGGCTTCGACGCCCAGGAACGACGCAGCGGGCGCTAGGAACGGCGACTTGATGGACAGCAGACCGGAGCCGCCGAGGTACGCCGCGACGCCGACGGTCTCAGCAACCGACAGGTTTGCGACAACGTCGCCGCGCTGAAGGTTATTGATGCCGAAGTCATACGCGAGGCCGAACGAGTTCGAGGACGTGCTGAGGAACGGGTTCAGGCTGGGGGAGCCATACAGCGCGTTGGCAAGGATGTCCCGCTGCTGCATTTCCGTCAGCGCGAAGCCGTTGACCAGCAGGATGTCCAGGTTCGTGCTGGTATCGCCGCTGCCGAGGCCGAGGCCGGTAATCGGGTTGCCGAAATTGTCGGTGCCGCCGCTGCCGAGGCGGAGGATGCTTTGGCGGTAGCGCTCGGCTTCCTGGGTTTCCACAAACAGCGCAAAGTTCAGAATTTGAACATCCGTGCTGGCTGTCGGGAACTTAATGGAAGTGCTGGGAATTTGCATCATACTCGCGCTTGGCGTGGCCGGAGGCGCAAGGAAAGTCAGCGTCACATGCGTTGTGGGCGTAGCGGCCTGGGCGCTGCGGGCGGAAAGCAGGCCGGCGGCGGCGACGCCTGCGGCGGCCAAAGCAGCGCCGGAAAGAAGTTTATCACTCATGAACAAAAAGCCTTTCGTTAAAAATCAATTACATGACGAAGAACGGCTGGACTTTCGCCAGAACCTGCTTCGGTGTCAGCGCAAACTCAGCGGTTCCCAGATACACGCCATTGGCAAAGAGCGGGTCCGCAGATGCCGAAGGGACTAAAGCCGCCGGTACGGGCTGGACGCCGCCGACACCGGCGTAAGGGCCGGGCGCAGCGGTTGCATTTGCGGAAACATTGCCAAGCGTCAGGTTGATGACTGCCGAATGCCGGGACTCGGTGGAGTAGATTGAAGACGCCGCTTCCACCAAGGTTTGGTTCGTCAAATAGCCTGCCGCGCCCAAGTACGCCGAAACGCCGGTTTCTTCCGCCGTCACAATGACGTTCAGGATGGCGGACAGGGACGCGCCGGCCACAAGGCCCGCTGACGCCGCGCTGTAGCCTTTGGCATTCGCGGGGACCGGCGTGCCGCCCAGGGTGGGA
>CAXUBO010000110.1:0-14057 GCA_964249345.1 uncultured Armatimonadales bacterium
ACATAAGACTGCCCGAACACCTGAAACGCGGCAAGAATGGAGAACACCAGGCAGAACAGCCGGGTCGGGCGCAGCAGCGGCCAGGTAATCGCCCAGAACTGCCGCCAGCCGGTGGCGCCGTCGAGTGTTGCCGCTTCGTAGTAGTCCGGCGGGATGTTGTTGATGCCGGCTAGATATAAAATCATGTTGCCGCCCGCGCCCCACCAGATCGACATGAGTGCAATGGACGGCATGACCCACTTGGGGTCGGACAGCCACGGCAGCGGCTGAAATGGGGCCAGCGGCAGGCCGAGATGCCGCAGCCCGGTCACGGCGGATTTCAGGTACAAGTTCAGCAGGCCGACTTCCGTGTTGTACAGCCACTGCCAAAGCACTGCGACGACGGTAATAGAGATAATGACCGGCAGATAGAAAGCCACTTTGTAAACCGTGGCAAACTTCTTGACCTGCGACAATCCCAGTGCCAGTCCCAGCGACACCAAGTTGCCGAGCGGCACGGCGAGAAGCGCAAAATACGCCGTGTTCCGCAGCGCCAGCCAGAAAATATCGTCAGTCAGCGCAGCCTTGTAGTTCGCCATGCCGATAAAGGGGTGCGCTTTTGCCAGCACATGCCAGTCGTGCATCGAAATCCAGAAGCCGAGCAGCGTCGGCACAAACAGGAACACCCCAAACAACAGCAAATGCGGCAAGGCGAACAGCCAGCCGTACCAGCCGTCGCTCGGTGGTCTTTCTGTGCGGCTTCTTGCCGCCGCCGGCGCGGCTGCCGTCTTGGCAGCGATGGTTTTTTGATAAACAGCCATAGCGTTTAAGGTCTTGCTAACACTTAAGGTCTTGCTAATACTTGATTGATGCGCCGGTCGGCATCGCGCATCGCGGCTTCCGGCGTCTGCATTCCGGACAGGGCGGCATCTATCGCCGGGTCCGCAAACTGGTTCAGCGCGTTTGCTTTCGGAACCTGCGGATCATACACGACGTAGCCGATTTCTTTGTCAAACTGCGCCTGCACCGGCTGGTCCTGGAACTGCGGCGAGCGGGCAACCGCCGCCCGCGCCGGGATTTGCCCGCCCAGACCCCAGGTCAGGCTGTGATTGGACAGGAACCGCATGAGCCGTCCGGCAGCCTGGGCATGGGCCGGGTCAATGCCTGCCGGCTGGCAGAGCAGATGCGAGCCGCCCCACACGCCTTTGTCGGGGCCGAATTGCGGCACCGGCGCTCCGGCAAACTGAAGGCCCGTTGTTTCCTTCAAAGACGACAGCATGTAAATGCCTTCCATCGCCATGGCGACTTTGCCCTGGCGCAGCGCGAGCCACGAATCGATGCCTTCGGGCTTTGGCGCGACTTTGTACTTGTAAATCAAATCACACATCAGGTGCGTCGCCTGCAAAGAGCCTGGCGACGACATTGCGCCATGCCTGCCGTCCGGCGTCACAATATCGCCCCCAAACTGATGCGCGAACGTCAGCCAGTTGGTATGCTCAAACGTGAACGCAAAGCCCCACTGGGTCGGGCGGCCGCTGCCGTCGGTGTCGCGAGTGAGCTTCTTGGCATCGGCCAGAAACTCCGGCAGGGTTGCCGGCGGCTTGGCGTCGCCACGTGCATCCACAATCCCGGCATCTTGAAAAAGCTTGGCATTGTAATACAGGCCCATCGGATGCGTGTCGAGCGGCAGGGCGTACTGCGTTCCCCCGTAAAAGCTTTCGTGCCAGGGAACCGCCGCAAAATCTTTTGCCGTCAGCGGCGGCTGGGCGCTCGCCAGCACATCTGCAACGGGGCGAAGCGTATGGAATGATGCAAACTCCGGGAAGCGGGCCGCCTGCACGATAAACACGTCCGGCGCTCCGCCGTAGGCCAGCGCCAGGGTCAGCTTGTCGTAGTAGGTCCCCCAGGGAATGATCTGCATTCGCACGTCAACGTCCGGGTTTTCCTGCTCAAACTGCTTCACCATCGCCGTCATGGTCTGCCCGTCGGGACCGCTGAAACCGTTCCAGTAGTTGACGATAATTCGCCCCGGCTCCGCCTGCTGACGGGCCGGGCCGCATCCGCCGGCCAGCGTCAGCAGCAAAAGAACCAAAAGGCTAATTCTTAGACTAATTCTTATTTTGTGGAAGTGCATAAAAAGTGCCAATGAGATTTTTGTTAAACATCGCTTTATCAATTTCCTGCTTGATTTCAGCTATACTTGGAAACTTGTGGGAGAAGAAACGGCAATGAGGCGCGTCATCGTAATTGTGCTGGACGGCTGCGGGGTGGGGGCTGCGCCGGACGCGGCGGCGTATGGAATGACTGACCCGCAGAGCGCAACCCTGCCCCATGTCGCGGCAGCCGTTGGCGGCCTGCACCTGCCGGCGCTGGAACGTCTTGGCCTCGGCAATATCGTGTCCATTTTAGGCATCGCGCCCAGCCGAAACGCCACTGGCGGCTGGGGACGGATGGCGGAAGCCTCAGCCGGCAAAGACAGCGTCACAGGCCACTGGGAGATGATGGGGATTGTGACCGAAACACCGTTCCCGACTTACCCGCACGGCTTCCCCGCAGAAGTCATCGCCGATTTTGAGGCCAGCATCAGGCGCGGCACACTTGGCAACATCGCCGCGTCCGGCACGGCCATCCTGACGCAGCTCGGCTTGCAGCATATCGCCACGGGCAAGCCGATTGTCTACACGTCCGCAGACAGCGTGTTCCAAATTGCCGCCCATGAAAGCGTCGTGCCGCTTTCGGAACTCCACGCGATGTGCGAGACGGCCCGCGCCCTGCTGACTGCGCCGGACAACGTGCAGCGCGTTATTGCTCGCCCCTTTGTGGGGGATGCGCCCAGCTTTCAGCGCACCGAGAACCGGCGCGACTTTCCGCTGCCGCCGCCGGAGCCGAACTTCCTGACCAAATTGGTGGACGCCGGCAAAACCACCCACGCCATCGGCGTCGTCGCCGACTTGTTCCCCCGTGCCTATTTCGCCTGCGCCGAGCGCACCGGGAGCAACGCCGCCAGCCTCGCCGCCATTTTAGACGCCGTCCAAAACGGCTCCGAAGACTTCGTCTTTGCCAACTGCGAAGACTTCGACATGCTGTACGGCCACCGCAACGATCCTCTCGGCTTCGCCCGCGCCCTGGAGGCCTTTGACGCCGCCCTGTCCGGCATCCTGGACGCCCTGCGCCCCGATGACCTGCTCCTCCTCACCGCCGATCACGGCAACGACCCGACCACCCCATCCACCGACCATTCCCGCGAATACGTCCCGCTGCTGGTGTACGGCGGAGGCATTCACGGCGACTTGGGAACCCGGCCTACATTCGCTGATATGTCACAAATTGCGGGTGATTGGCTAAAGGTGTTTGGTTAAACCGCCGGCTGCAAATCTTTTGATGCCTTGTACAAGACCCGCCAGAACTAATCCGATAATAGCGCCCACTACTCCCAAAAAGATTGCGGTCAAAACCTTCCACTCTTCGTCAGATATAGGGTCGTAGAAGTGTGGCTGAAGGTTTTCGTTCCAAGACCACCCGAAACCTGCCGCCCCACCAAACAGCAGTCCCGCCGACGCAAAAAACGTAAATTTGTTTGTAAAGAATTTCTTCATGGTTGACGTAACGCCGCAAGTTCACGCTCCTCGCTTCAACAAGCGTCTTACAGCATTTTGCCGCAGATTGCTTGTGGCATGACTTCAGGCTTCTGCATAACGGCGGCTAGGTTCGGGAATTGGTCTGCCGTAGGCTTGCGCGGCGGCAATCCACTCGGCGGCAATGACTTCTGCGTTCTGAACTGCTTCAGCACGGGTTGACCCATCTGCAATGCAGCCCGGCAGGTCCGGCACTTCTGCGAGATAAAGGCCGTCTTCTTCGCTCCAATACACATCAATCTCGTACTTATCCATAGTGTTCCTCAAAGGTTGTATTTGTTGAGCAGCCTGCGTACCTGCCGAA
This sequence comes from uncultured Armatimonadales bacterium, assembly GCA_964249345.1. GTDB lineage: Bacteria > Armatimonadota > Armatimonadia > Armatimonadales > Capsulimonadaceae > JANXMY01. Next base: position 3,919 of record CAXUBO010000110.1, read on the forward strand.
CTTGATAAGCCTTCGCCTTGTTGCCATGCTCCGGCTGGATATTGATAATCTCAGCGACGCCGTCATGCAAAAAGATGAAATGGCCGCCCTCAACGCGCCCATAAAACCCCATTTGTCGTAAGAAATCGCAAACTTCCGCGAAATCAATGTTGTGGTCCGATTGACCACTCATAAGTTTGGCCCGAAACTTGTCCCATTTGCTCATAATCAGAGGCCATTATAGTCGAACATAAAAAGAAATTCAATCCGGGGCCATCTGTTCTTCGCCTTCCGAACTGCTTCCTGCTGAGGTGAGCGGGCGGGTAGCTTCGGCAGGCTGCTGGACGGTGCCTTTGCGCTCCAGCTTGCCCCAGCCGACGAGCGAGCCGCGCACGGCGAAGACGAGCGATTTGACGATGACGTAGTACATCAATTGACGATAAACGAAGCGCTGCAACAGGAGCCAGACCAAGAGCTTCTTGTCTTCTTTGTCCAGGCGGAACGCGATGTACGCGCCTAAGACTTCGACTGCCGAGAACAAGGCCCAGTAGCCAATCAGCATGGACGCATTTTGATGACTGGTGTTCGGCGCAATCAAGTGGCTGTAGATTAAAGACCAGACAATCGTGAGGTCAACGACAGGCGCAATGGCCTGGAAGCCGATTTGATATATCCAGAGCGACGGCATGGCAACCGTGCCGAACGTGCCGTAGCGCGGGTTCAGCAGGGCGGCGCGGTGCTTCCAAAGGCACTGCAAGGTGCCGAACGCCCAGCGGAAGCGCTGCTTGGCGAGGTCCTTGATCGTGTCCGGCGCTTCGGTGTAGGCAAGCGCGGTGTTGTCGGTGGAAATGCGATACCCCAGCTTGCGGATTTTGAAGGTCAAGTCTGTGTCTTCGGCCAGCGTCTGCGACGAATAGAGGCCGGCCAGGATGACGGCGTCTTTGCGCCACGCGCCGACCGCGCCGGGAACAACCGTGATGCAGTTCAGAAGATCAAACGCCCGGCGGTCGAAGTTCTGGCTCGTGATGTACTCGACGGCCTGCCAGATGGTCAGCGGGTTGTTGCGGTTGCCGACTTTGACGTTGCCGGAGACTGCGCCGACCGATGGGTCGGCGAAGTGGCGCACCAGCTTGTTGACGGTGTCTCTGGCAAAAACGGTGTCGGCGTCTAAAGCCACAATGATCTCGCCCCGGCACTGCTTGATGCCGAGATTGAGCGCGGACGCCTTGCCGCCGTTCGGCTTTTTGATGACGGTCACGCGCGGGTCGCCGCCGTAAGCGGCAGACACGACGCCTGCCGTGTCATCTTTGGAGCCGTCGTCTACGACCAAAATATCTAGGTTCGGGTAGTCCGAGTCCAAAAGCGTCGCGATGGTCTTGTTAATGACTTTCGCCTCGTTGTAAGCGGCAATAATGACGCTGACCGGCGGCGCATAGGCGGGATCGAAAACGCGGGCGCGTTCCTGTTTGGCCTGGATCGTTGCCAGGCTGCCCATGAAGATCATGCGGAAGATGCCAAGACCTATCGCCAGCAAAAACAGCAGCGTGAACGCGATGCCGACCCAGTAGCTAGCATCAAACACTGCCCGGTCCAGCGCGACGCCCCACGCGGCGCGTCCGGTGACGGCAGGGAACAGTACCGATTTGGGTTTGCCGACTAAAGCGGACACCGGCACAAACGTGTAGCCGCGAGCTTTCAGGCCCTCAATGATCAGCGGCAGGGCTTTGACGGTCTCGGCCCGCGTGTCGCCGCCGGCATCGTGGAGCAGGACGGCGTTGCCGGTGTTTGCGTTCGCCAGAACATGCGCGACAATCTGCGCGGCTTTGATGCCCGGCTTCCAGTCGGTCGGGTCGTTCTGCTCGCCGATAAACAAGTAGCCCAGCTTGTCCCCTTGCAGGACCGGGTCGAAGTCTGCCGGGGTGGACGGCTCCGAGTCGGCGCGGTTCGGCGCACGCCAGAGCGTGGTCATGTGGCCGGTCATGGCTTCAATGACGCGCTGGGTCGCGTCCAGTTCCAGCTTAGTGCGGAGCGGCGAAATCTGGTCCACTTCCGGGTGCGTGAACGAGTGGTTTCCGATCTCCATGCCGTCGTTCCATTCCCGCGTCAGGAGGCCGGGATGGGCTTCCGCATTCTGGCCGACCACAAAGAAGGTCGCCGGGACATGGTAATGGTGCAGAATGTCCAAAATCTGAGGCGTCCAGCGTGGGTCCGGGCCGTCGTCAAACGTCAGTGCGATTTTCTTTTGCGTGTTCGCGCCCGTGCTTTGGTTCACCAGTCCCGTCCGGCGGATAACCCACTGCGAGGGATATGTTTCAAAGTGCTCGCCGACAATCTGATGAGTCCGGGCGCTGACGGTGATAGTCCGGGAGCCGTCCGTCGGAGCCTGGACGACGTCTAGAACGTCGCCCTGACCGAGAAACGTCGTGCCGAACTCTTTGCCGTAGGTCAGCGTCGTGAGCCGCTTGGGGTCAAACTGGGCCAACGGCTGGTTCTTGTCAAAAAAAGTCCACACGCTGGGGTCTTCTTTGCCCAGCTCCCAGATCGCCGCACCGAGCGGATGATACGGCTGCGCCGCCAGCATCTGGTTGTACGCGGTCGTGGCATCCTGGAGCCAGACCGTGTGCGAAACTTCTTTGCTGCCTGCGCCGCCGTCTTCATTGCTATAGGTGAAGTAGGGGCTGAGGCTCTGCGGGTCGGTGCGGATGATGCCGTCTTCGCCGAAGCGGTTTTCCTGGGCAAGCTGGGCGGCCTGCTGGAACGACACATCGCCGGCCTGGGTCGTGCCGTCTTTCCAGTCGTAGCCGTAGGTGCCGAGGCCGAGAACGACTTTACCCGCCGGAACCTGCGCCAGCACCGATTGAAGCTGGTTTTGGAACCAGCCTTGCCCGGAAATCGGCCCGGCCGGGCTGCCGTCGGAGTTCTCATCGTACAGCATGGGGATCACAAAATCATTCAGCTTCGCCAGCGCCGGCAGATTATAAGCCGTGCTGTCGGTCTGAATGTCCTGGGTCACCAGCAGATTGCTTCCATGAAACGCCCCCGCAAGCTGGGCCATGAACGCAGTCATGCCGGCCCGGTCAGCATCCCTGTCGGTCTCAAAGTCAATGTTGACGCCTTGATAATGGCCCTGGACAACGTATTGTTCAAGCTGCCCGATGACCGCTGTACGCTTCACTGGGCTGGACAAAAGCGAGTGCAGCCAGTCAGAACGGAATTTGTTGGAGTCAGAGTCGTAGTTTTGGATCAGCGGCAGGATGGCGACGCCGTGAGCGCGGGCCTGGGCGACGGCAACATCGTCGTTGGTGTCGGCGCGGGTTTCCGCTGACGCCGCCGATTTGTCGGAGAATGCCGCGATGCTCTGAATCCCTGTGCCGCCCGGCGTTAGCAGCAGCCACACCGGGAACAAGTGCGTCGTCTGCCCGATATGCTGCGTCAGCGAGTCCACCGCGGCGATGTCGTTGTTCTCAAAGAACGCCGCCCGGACCGCCCCAGTGACATGGCCCGGCGCAATCGCCGCTGCCGGAATGGCCTGCGGGCGGCTCTCGGATTGGATCGCCAGCGACAGCTTGCGCTTGGCTTCCTGCACCGAATGGTTCTGGCTCAGGACATACCGCAGGCGGGCATGGGTATGCGGCCCCAGCGCGGCTTTCAGGCGCGGGCTGACCGCCGGACCAAGCGGCCGGATGCGCTCCGCCAGAAGCGACGGGGCCAAACCCAGCCGGGACGCTGCCAGCGAGATCGCGGGCAACTGCGGGCTGAAGATAATCTGCACGGCAAACGCGAGGCTTGCAATGACGCCCAGAATGCCGCCAAAAATAAAGAAGTAGGAAACCAGGTTCCAGCGCCGCCGCGACTCGTCAAAAAAGATCGGTCTTTGTCCAGGGTCGTTCACTTGAAATGCTCCATTGAACCATTAACTACAATTAAGAGCGTAGAAGAAGCTGAAAAGTTCCACACTCTTTGCCCTTTTTCTTTGTGAAAGAAAGTGCAAACAACGAGCTTCCCCGTTGACTTGCTTCAACGCTTTATGTTATACTGAGTGCTGGAAAAAGATTCTGCGCCGCTGGTGAAGGCGGGACACCCGCAATGAAGGGGGTTGTGATGGCTGAGGACGATACGCCGAACCGGGCAAACGAAAACGAAGAACTGCCACTCGTCATTCCTTCGCGTGACCCGCTCCCCCCTCCGCCGGAAATTGACTTCACACGCCCTTCGCTCAATCGCCGCGCTTCGACGCAGGCATCTGTGCCTGGCGGCAAGGCCGATCCCGGTCTTGAAGCATCGTCCGGCCACGGTGCGGGTCTGGCGGCTGGGTTCACGTTTGTTGCCAGTGTTCTGGCGGGTCTGATTGCCGGCACCTGGATTGATGCCCACTATAACCACAGCAGCACGCCCTGGGGAACGATTGTGATGACGCTTGCCGGATTAGGCGTTGGTTTTACCAATCTGTTCACACTTTTGTCTCGCGGCAAGCGGCGCAAGCCCTGACGAATAGCTCTTGCAAGACACTCATGCTTCATAATCATGCCTACGACACTTTCATCTAAGCAGGCGGACGCGCAGCAGCCTGAGACGAAGCCGTCCAGCAAGCAGCCCTCGGCAGCGCTTCCAAGTTTCCGCGCCCTCGCAGGTTCCGCCTGCACTGCGGGTGCACTGCCGGCTGCCGTGCTGCTTCTGCTGGGGCAAGTCTGGCTTGCAGTCAGTGTGGCGCTGGGCGTCGGCATGAGCCTCGGCGTCTGCGGCCTGCTGTTTTTGTTTGTGGAGCGCATCATGCCCACGGTTTTTGGGGCGGCCCGCGGAAGCGCCGCAGGAGCGCAGCCTCAGTTTTTGCTGCTGCTCGGCGTGAAACTTGCCTTGATCGCGCTGGTCGGCGCGGCTTTTTTGACCCTGCGCTCCGTCAACCCGGTTGCCGTGCTTGTCGGCTTCGTATTGGGTCAGGGGGCCATTGTGGTTTCTGCCATCCGTTTTCGGAAATAATCGCTGTTCAACTTAAATTATGGAACTTTTACCCTGGCCGGTGTATGCGTTTTATGTTGTCCTGACCTCCGTGCTGCTGATCGCATTCGGCGCGTTTGCCGTTTCAAAGCGTGCGACTGTTCCCGGCCGGACGCAGGGGTTTGTAGAATGGGTCATGGAAGGTCTGCGGACCACGTTTCTTGGCGCATTAGGGCCGAATGGGGAGCGCCATCTTCCGCTGGTTTTTGCCTTGTTCTGGTACATTCTGTTCTGCAACATGATTGAGCTGGTCCCATTCTTCCGGGCGGCGACCGCGAACCCAAGCACGACGATTGGCCTCGGAATTATCGTCTTCTTTTATACGCAGTATGTCGGCATCAAGTCGAAAGGCTTGAAAGAGTACTTGAAGCACTTTGTCGGGCCGCTGCTGATTTTAGCCCCGCTGTTTATCGTGATTGAGATTTTGGGCGAGTTCATCAAGCCATTCTCGCTGGGGATGCGCCTGTTCGGTAATATCTACGCCGAAGACATTATGAACGACCTCGCGGCAAAGGCAATCCACCTGGGGCCGCTCTACTTCCCATTGCAGCTTTTGGTTTACCCTCTGCAAATTTTTACCGGCGTCATCCAAGCGTTCATCTTCGCGATGCTCACCTGTGCTTATATCGGCATCATGTCGGAAACCCACCACAGTGAAGACGGCGATTTCGATGTGCCGGATGCGCCGGATCACAATGTCAAAGACACGACAAAAGAAAACACTCGCGTCCGTGCGGCGCACTAAGGAGAGAAACATGGCTGGAACGTATTTTGGTTTGCTTGCGCTGGGAGTTGCCCTTATGCTGCCGCTGGCGGCGGTAGGAGTAGGCATTGGGGAAGGCATGGTCTTTGCGGCGGCAATTCAGGGCGTCGCGCGTCAGCCCGAAGCGGAAGGCCGCATTCGGAACCTGATGTTTGTGACGTTTGCTTTGGTCGAAACGCTGTTCATTTTTACCCTGGTCTTCTTCTTCGGCTTGAAAGCCCTGCTTCCGTCAGCGGCTCAGGTCACGACCATGCTCGGCGGCCACTAACCGAACTTTAGGAAAGACCGAGGGATGACGCACACATGGGTTTTTTAGACCAGCTTGGTGTTACGCCGGCCTTGCTTTTTACACAAATTGTCGGGTTCCTCATTCTGCTGTTTCTCTTGAACCGCTTCATGTTCAAGCCAATCTTCGGCATTTTGGACCAGCGCCAGGCCGACATTAAGGCGACTTATGATCAGCTTGATGACGACCGGCGGCGCATGGAAGAAACGCGGCGGCAGTACGAGCAGCGGCTGCAAGGCATCGAAGAAGAAGCCCGCGAGAAAATTCAAGCCGCCGTCAAGGAAGCGCAAAGCCTCCGCGACAGCCTTGTCGCGGATGCTCAGTCTCAGGCGGCGACCATCATTGAGCAGGGACGCAATGAAAGCGAGCGGGACCGTCAAAAAGCATTTTTAGAGATGCGCTCGCAGATCGTGACCCTGGCCGTCTCGGCGGCGGGAAAGGTCATTGATGAGAACTTGACCGACGCCCGGCAGACAAAGCTCGTGGATGACTTTATCGGCAGCCTCGGCAGCAGCCCCGCTGCGGCGTCTAAATTCGGCGCGGCGGCGTATTCCAGCCCTAACGGGCAGGCAGCCGCCTGAAAAACAAAGCATGATGAAAGACGAAGCATGAAAGATATTCGGGTCGCCGGACGTTACGCCGGGGCGCTGTTTGCAGTTGCTGACCGCGGCGGCATTTTAGACGCCGTCGCGAAAGACTTGGTGCTGATGCACCGCTTCTTAAGCGAAGTGCCGCGCCTGCGGGCAGTCATCATGGAGCCGCTGGTGTCGGACTCGCGCAAGTTCTCAGTTGCCGACGAAGCTTTTGGCGACCGGGTTACGGCAGCGTCGCTGAACTTTCTGAAGCTTCTCATTCGCAAGCACCGCGAGGACCTGCTGGAAGAATGTACTCGCGAGTTTTACGCTTTGCTGGCCGAGCGCAACAACACGGCGGATGCGGAAGTGACTACGGCAGTTCCGCTGACCCCAGACCAGGCCGCACGGCTGATTCGGAGCCTGCAATCGCTGACGGGAAAGACCATTCGGCTGCTCCCTGAAGTGGACCCGGCGCTGGTCGGCGGCGTCACCGTTCGCATTGGCGATACCGTGATGGACGGCAGCGTGCGCGGCAGGCTGGCCCGTCTGGAACGGCAACTTTTAGGAGACAACACAAGTGGCAATTAAGCCGGAAGAAATTACCTCTATCCTCGAACGCGAGCTGGAGTCATACAAGACCGACACCGAAGAAGTCGGGGTTGGCACAATTTTGCAGGTCGGCGACGGCATCGCCCGCATCTATGGCCTCAAGGACTGCATGGTCGGCGAGCTTTTAGAGTTCCCTGGCGGCGTTGAAGGCATGGCGCTCAATTTAGAAGAAGACAATGTCGGTGCGGTGCTGCTCGGCTCCGAAACCGGCATCCGCGAAGGCGACACGGTCAAGCGCACCGGCAAGATCATCCAAATCCCCGTCGGTGAGGCGTTGGTAGGCCGGGTCGTGAACGCTTTAGGCCAGCCGATTGACGACAAAGGCCCGATTGTCACCACTGAGTTCCGCCTCTTGGAAACCCGCGCCCCCGGCGTGGTCGAGCGCCAGCCGGTCAAAGAGCCGCTGCAAACCGGCATCAAGGCTGTGGATTCGATGATCCCCATCGGGCGCGGCCAGCGCGAGCTGATTATCGGCGACCGTGGCACCGGCAAGACCGCCGTGGCTTTGGACACGATCATCAACCAGAAGAACACCGACGTTTTCTGCATCTACGTTGCCATCGGCCAGAAGTCAAGTACCGTCGCCAACACCATTCGCGCTCTGGAACTCAACGGCGCAATGGAATACACCTGCGTCGTCGCCGCCACCGCCGACGACCCCGCATCCCAGCAGTATATCTCGCCCTACGCCGGCGCGTGCATCGGCGAGTGGTTCCGGGACAACGGCAAGCACGCCTTAATTGTGTACGATGACTTGTCCAAACAGGCCGTCGCCTACCGCCAGGTGTCTCTGCTGCTGCGCCGCCCGCCAGGCCGTGAGGCGTACCCCGGCGACGTATTCTACCTGCACTCGCGTCTTTTAGAACGGTCCGCCAAGCTGTCCAAAGAACTCGGCGGCGGCTCTTTGACCGCCCTGCCGATTATCGAAACCCAGGCCGGTGACATCTCGGCGTACATTCCAACCAACGTGATCTCCATCACCGACGGCCAGATATTTTTAGAAACCGACCTGTTCAACTCCGGCGTCCGCCCGGCCATCAACGTCGGCAACTCAGTCTCCCGCGTCGGCGGCAGCGCCCAGACCAAAGCGATGAAGGACAAGAACGTCGGCGGCCAGCTTAAGCTCCAGCTTGCCCAGTTCCGCGAAGTGCAGGCGTTTAGCCAGTTCGCTTCGGACCTCGACAAAAGCACCCAGGCCCAGCTTGCCCGCGGCCTGCGCCTCGTCGAAATCCTCAAGCAGCCCCAGTACAAGCCGCTGCCTTTGGAGCAGGAAGTCCCGATCATCTACGCCGCCAACACCGGCGCTTTAGACGACATCCCCGTCGAGTCCGTCCGCCGCTTCGAGTCCGAGTTCCAGACGTTTTTGGCTGACCGCTACCCGGAAGTCCCCGAAACCATCGCCCGCGACAAAACGCTGTCCGAGACCACGGTAGACGCCCTCAAAAGCGCCATCGCCGCCTTCAAAGCCCAGTTCAAGCCGTAAGCAAGCCAAGCAACGAAATTCAGCAAAGCCCCGGCCAGAAATGGTTGGGGCTTTTTTTCTGTATAGCGCAATACGCCATGTGAGTGTATAATAAGCATGAGGCACACGATTGAATATGCGTAAGGTCTGGATGTATATTGATGGTTACAATTTTTATTACAGCCTACGCAACCGCAGCGGCTACCATAAAGGTTTGGGTTGGTGCAACTTTAAGGCACTAGCCAGCGAGATTTTGACCGGGTCTGATTCCGTTTTAGAACGTATCAAATATTTTACTGCACCCGTCGGTGATAGTAGACATGATGTTGGCGAGGAGCAGAGACAGAATACTTGGCTTAGTGCCGTTAGGACGATCAAAGAGTTACAAGTTGTGTATGGCTACTACGTTGGCAATCCGCAAAATCGCAAAGAAAAACAAACTGATGTCAACATCGCGGTTGAACTAGTTTTAGATGCCGTTAATGATGATGGATACGATACGGCCATTCTTCTTTCTGGTGATATGGATTTAGCACCAGCGGTTCGTGCAGTCAAAAGGTTACCAAACTGCAAATCTGTAATTGTCTGTGTACCTACCTACGAACCATACGCAGGGTGGAGCAGGTTGAGTCAAGATTATAATATAGTGATAAAAGAAATCACACGCGAAATGCTAGAGAAAAGCAGGTTTCCCAACAGGATACCCGCTAGACCAAGTGCTGTACTATGCCCACCTGATTGGCAGATGTAACAGAGCTAGATCAATCTGTTTGTTCTTTGGATAGAGAAGAGGAATTTATAGTGCCGCCTTTCATGTTAAAGCTCAAGGAAGCCATTCCTGCTCATATTCGTCCCGTCATAGACTATGTCTGGACCAACAAGGACTCGTTTATAAAATGGCCTCAAAAACAGTTGCTGTTGATGCCTGGAACAACACGGGAGAATTACCATAAATACGATCAAGCTGTTTTGGAGCAGATGAAAAAAGCTGGCATAAAGCCAAACACCTTGAGTAATGGTCCTGCCATAGCAGTATTTGCCCTTGCAGGCGGTGAGCGGCCTTTTCGAGCGAGTGGCAAAAAGCAGTGGACTATTCACCACATCTACGATAGTCAGTTTCCACATCCATCATCAGAAACCAGTGCTCATGCTGTCAAACATGGGAATTATTTTACCGAGGCTGCTGGATTGGTGGCAATTCATCCTGTTGCAGATGCCCTTGCAGATGAAGTGCCTTACTTTGCTTGGCTTCTCCGTTATGAGGCGTTTCTGAGATTTAGTTTTGATCCAGACAACGCATTTGTTGATGAGTAAAAAACGATGAATATTACACTGGATGTTTCCCCGGAACTGGAAGGGCAACTGCGGCAGGCGGCGCGAGTGTAAGAAATTGAGTAGCCACCGTCTTTCAGATGGGTTTTTGCGAAACAGCAAATAATATTTGATACAAGCGGCTAATATCAGACATAA
>CAXUBO010000111.1:0-13891 GCA_964249345.1 uncultured Armatimonadales bacterium
ACTCCGCCCCGTGCCGGGTGGAAACCTATCTTGACCAAGTCTTAGCGCCTTTGACCCGCAAGCTGTCCGCGTTCCACCGTGAAGAGCTGCGGCGTGAGCTGCGGGCGCATTTGTGGGAGCGCGTAGACGGTTACCAAGAATTAGGGCAGTCGGAAGGCGACGCCGTCGCGGAAGCCTTACGGCAGTTCGGCGGCGCAGACGACTTCGTGCGGCAGTGGCGGAAGGAGTGGATAACAAGTGACCGGCAGGGCATGGGGCGTGATCTGTGGGCAGCCACAAGGTCAGCTCTGCGGCTTTCGGTGCCGCTGCTGCTGGTCTCTTGGGGAGTAGCACGCCTTTTGGGCTGGCTTGTCATTAACTGCCTGCCAAGCACCTATTTGGGCGCACTGGGGATCGTCTACGGCGAGGCTCTGTTTGGAATTGCAGGCGCAGGGTTTTTCGGCCTTTCCCTCTGGGCCGGCTTGGTTCAAGGCCGCCATGCGCCGCGCCAGAGCGGACTGGGAATGTTTGGCGCTTTAAGCGCAACGATTGTGGCGGGAAGTGCGTTTTACTGGCTGGGGACAGGAATTGGCCTGGACCGTACTGTGTTCGGCGACATCTTTGCATCGCTGCCGCTGATGGCGGCGGCCTGGATGCCGACCGCGTGTTTGGCGGCGGCGGTCAGCGGCTGGCACGCGCACAGAAAGCGAGCATTGGCATGAAGTTCTTGGCAGTGATTGGACTGAGCGCGTTGTTTCTCGCACCGGCTTCTTCGGCCCTAGCTCAGACGCCCTCAGCCACGGAAACGGCGCGGCTGGCGGGGCTGTGCCGGGTCTGGGGCGTGGTCAAGTATTTTCATCCGGCGCTGGCTTATCAGCCGGTAGACTGGGATTTGGCGCTGGTGCAGGCGATTCCCAAAGTGCGGGCGGCGAAGACGGGCGTCGAATATGCAGACGCGGTGGACTCGATGCTGGCCGTGCTGCATGACCCGAACACGCATGTGGTCCGGGCCCCAGCGGCGGTGCCGGTCCCGGCGGCGACAGCAGCCCAAAGCGGCAAGCAGCCGTCGGTCAAAATGCTGCCGGACGGAACAGCGGTCATCACGATGACGGATTACAGCCAGTTCAGCGACTACAGCGCCATTGGGCCAGTCGCGCAGGCGATCCAAAGCGCGAAGCCTGCACAGGCACTTGTGTTTGACCTGCGGCGTTTGGGCGGCGCGGCGGCGAATAGGGGTATGGACCAAAGCAGCTTCGTGTTGTCACAAGCATTGATCACGGCTCTGCCGAGCGTGCTGGCGCATGACCTTCCCCTGCCGGTCTCGCGCCACCGGATGCACCTGGGCTATGCGCCTGCCGACGGCGACGACCACGGCGGTTATTACTCGGCGTTTGTGACCCCGCAAGGCGCGTTCCTGCCCGCAGCGGGGAATGCCAAAAGCGCCCGGCCAATGGCGTTCATCGTCAACGCCGGGTCGGCAGATATCCACGATATTTTGGGCGGCTTGCAGGCTGCACACTTAGCAGCCGTGGTCCAGGACGGAGCCGGCGTCGGAGAAAGCGGGGTAGACACGGAGCCGGTCAGCCTGCCGGACGGCGTGCAGGCTGTCGTGCGCCTGAGCGAGACCATAAACCCAAACGGGAGCTTGGGCTTCCACCCGGACAGGACGACGGCGGCAGCGTCGCCCGGCGCGGACCCGGCAATGGACGCGGCGCTGCGGTCACTTCACGCGCCGGATGCGGCTGCGGGGCCTGTGACAGTTGCCGCCAGCGCTTATGGCGCTCCGCTTGCGGACAAACTCTACGCCGGTATGGCTTATCCTTCTGCCGAGTACCGGCTGCTGGCGCTGTTTCGCTTTTGGAACATTATCAACTTTGTATATCCCTACAAAGACCTGATTGGGCGGCCCTGGGACGACGTGCTGGCTGACTATATCCCGCAGATGGAGACCGACACGGACGCCCACGCTTACGGCATCTCCGCCGCCAAGATGATCGCTGAAATCCACGACTCGCACGGCTTCGCGTTTGTTCCTCAGCTTAACACGGACGGCCACTGGATGCCGCCGGTCTCGCTGCGCGAGGTGCAGGGGCAAACGATTGTCAGCGGCCTGCCGGACCCGAAGGCGACGCCGGGCCTGCATGTCGGCGATGCCCTTTTGTCCATAGACGGGGAACCCGCGGCGGCGCGGCGGGCGAGGCTGGGGCCGCTCCATGCGGCTTCCACGCCGCAGGCGCTTTCTTTTGTGGTCTCGTCGGCGCTGCTGACCGGCCTCAAAACGGCTCCCGCGCTGCTGGTCGTGCGGGACGCAGCCGGACAAAAACGAACCGTGACGCTGCCGCGCACGGAGCGATATGTCCTGCCGCCGCCGCGCCCGACGCCGACCTACGGCGTTCTGCCGTCCGGCCTCGGCTACATGGATTTGGCGCGGCTGATGCCGCAGGACGTTGACAAAGCCTTTGCCGCTGTCGCTAAAACGCCGGGCCTCATATTCGACATGCGCGGCTACCCGAACGGCACCGCTTGGGCCATCGCGCCGTTTCTGGCTTCCCAATCAGTTGTCGGCGCACGCATTGATGTTCCGCTGCGGCAGTCGCCCGAAGATGTCAGCGTCAGCCGGGAAGACGAATTTATTACGCCGAACCCGCTGCATCACTATGGCGGCAAAGTCGCCGTGCTGATTGACGAGTCGGCAATCAGCCAGGCCGAGCATACCTGCCTCTTTCTGGAAGCCGCCTGCCACCCGGCGTTTGTCGGAACACCGACCGAGGGCGCAAACGGTGAAGTGACCGACGCCGTCCTGCCCGGCGGCATCGTGTTCCACTTTACCGGCATGTCCATCCGGCACGGCGACGGGCGGCAATTGCAGCGCCTCGGCATCCAGCCGACCTTGCGCGTTGCCCCAACCATTGCCGGCCTGCGCGGCGACCACGACGAAGTGCTGGAAGCCGCCGTCAAATTGCTCACCCAGACGCGGCCGGCTCACCACTGAAAGACATCCGGGGCGATCCACTGAGCGGTGCGGCAGAAGTAACCGAGATGCTCTGTCAAATAGTAAGCAGCGGCAGGCATGTGGGCCGCGCCGTAAAAGATGCCGACCACAAACGGCATTTCGGCCTCCGCCAGAGCCGTGGCGTGGAACCGCTTGATGGCGCTGAACAACACCCGGTTTCGGTCGTCCATAATCAGCACGTCCAGAGGCGTTTCGGCGATCAAATCTTCGTGCAAGGTCTGGCTCATGTCGCAGACTTCCGCCAGCTCCTGCCGGGTCGGCAGCGGCAGAAACGCATGGAGACGGGCCATCACCGCCTGCCCGCGCACGGTAAACTGCGCCCGGTCCCACCACGACGGCAAGGCGGCAACCGCTTGTTCCAAATGGCCGCGCGTCATGTCCGCCAGCACCCAGGTCGCGGGAACGCATTCGTAATCCACGGCGTCAAGCTGGCTGACCAGCCCCAGCCGCCGGGCCAGCGTCCGGTAGCCGTCATGGTCGCGCGGCCCCAGATCAAACGTCGCCGTGAACTCATACAGCACCCGGTCACAGTCCGCTAAATGCGCGAGAACTGCGTTGTAGTACGCCGGGTCGCCGATATGGATTGTTGGAAAGAGGCGGTAAATGACGGGGTGGCCGTGCTTTTCAAATTGCAGCAGCGGCGAGCGCAGGCCGCCGCTGTACATCTCCAAAAACTCCATTTCAAAAACTCCGTATGACGCGGCTTTCTGTCAGGGCGTGACATTGCTCCAAAGGTCGGCGGGGATAAAACGAGCGAGATGGCTGACGTTGCTGGTCACGGCGATCAAGTCTCCGGTGGGGACGCCGAGCGTCAGAGCTTGGGCGGCTAGGATGACATCAATGTCCAATTTCTTGGGGTCGCCCGTCGCCAGCCTGTTCTGGCGCGACTGTGCCCATGAATCCGCCGCGAGAAGCATAGCAGGGCTGGTGATCGGCAGGAACCGGAAGAGCGTTCTCAAGTCATCCAGCTTTTTGACGCTGTTTGTCTTGCCAGCCCGCAGAAGCTCGCGCCGCAGCTCATAATCAATTACTTCCGGGATGTAGAATTTGTGACCGGCGGCGAGGCAAGCCGTTGACCAAATTGCAAAGGCCGCTGCGTCTGTATTTCGGACAGGTGCAGCGGCGAGGCTGAGCGGGTTTGAATCCAGCAGAATATGAAGCATCAGGGAAACAAGGGCTTTTCCCCACTCTCAATGCGGTTACGGTTAAGGTTGTGCATCAGCCCGGCAAGCTCCTCATCGGTTTTGCGTAGCTCCTCCGGGTCATCGGTGAAGTCTTCTTCCCTCCATGCTTGAATCTGAGCAATCGCGGCGGCGTTTTCGGCATCTATAGGAGCCGCGTTCACTTCAATTGAAACCGGCGGCAGGTTTTCCTGGACCAGCTTCTTGACATAATCTGCCGGGGCGAGGCCGGTTTGTCGGGCGACGGTAAAAATCTGCGCTTCTTCGGTAGGTGATAAATCAAGTGTAATCATCTTCGCGCTCCTTTCGGCTGTTCTTCTCCATTGTAGCATGAATTTGGGTGATGGCCCACGCGGCGTGTTCGCGGACCAGCGGCTCCGGGTCATGGGCGGCGGCTTGGGAAAGGGCGGGCAGAGCGCGGGGATCGCCTAAGTTTCCCAAAGCGACGCAGACGTTTCGCAGGAGGCCGCGCCGCTTAGCACGCTTGATGGGGCTGCGCTTAAACTTCTCACGGAACGCGGTATCATCCAAAGCGAGCAGTTCCAAGAGATCGGGCGCGGTCAAGTCGGCGCGGGGGCGGACAGCGGGGTCATCGGAGCGCACGGCGAACTTGTTCCAGGGACAGGCGGCGAGGCAGTCGTCGCAGCCGTAGATGCGCGTGCCGACAAGAGGGCGCAGGTCTTCCGGGATGCTGCCCTTCAGCTCAATGGTCAGGTAGGAAATGCAGCGGCGGGCGTCAAGGTTGTAGGGAGCGGTAATGGCTCCGGTCGGGCAGGCCGGCAGGCAGCGCGTACAGGTCCCGCAGTGCGTCGTTTCCGGCGCGTCAGCGGGCAGCGGGATGTCTAAGAGGATTTCGCCGAGAAAGAACCAGTTGCCGAGACGGCGCGAAATCAGATTGGTGTGCTTGCCGATCCAGCCCAGCCCCGCCCGCATCGCCAAATCACGCTCGGTGATCGGCCCGGTGTCGCAGTAGACTTTGCCGCT
Source organism: uncultured Armatimonadales bacterium (assembly GCA_964249345.1). Classification (GTDB taxonomy): domain Bacteria; phylum Armatimonadota; class Armatimonadia; order Armatimonadales; family Capsulimonadaceae; genus JANXMY01. Next base: position 5,158 of record CAXUBO010000111.1, read on the forward strand.
GGCGTCGGGGCAGTGCGCTTTGATGAACGCCAGCAGGCGTTCTAAACGCTGCCAGAGCGTGTCATGGTAGTCGTCAAAGCGGGCATAGCGGGCGACGGTTCCAGTAAGAGGCCCCCCCGCCCCCAATAATGGGGGGGTCGGAGCGGACAAAGAAGGCGTAGCAGCCGGCGCCATTACAGGTTCTAATCTGGCTCCCCCATGATTGGGGGCGGGGGGGGCCATCCCCTCCTCCGGCGAATAGTTCAGCGCGACGCAGACCACGCTTTTCGCGCCCGGCAGAACCTGAGTCAAATCGCCGCGCTTCGGCTCCTGCCGGTGCAGGTACAGCATCTCGCCGGCCTTGCCTTCCGCCAGCCACTGCGCGTAGTGCCGGTGATGGGGCGGTGGTTCTGCGGACGTGATGCCGCACAAGCTAAAGCCCAGACGCGCCGCTTCCGCCTTGATTTGTTCGGCCAGTGTCGCGCTCACGCCGCGCCGCTCCAGGCAAAGCGCAGAATGCGGTGGTTCAAGGTGTCGGCAACGTAGATGTCGCCCCAGGTGGCGCGGCCCGGCTGCGGCTTGTCCGACGGCGGGCCGAGCGCTAGGCCCCCCGGACGCAGCAGAGAACCTACGGAGCGGCCAATCTTTTCAATCGTCGCAATAACCGGCAGAGTGTCCAGAAGAGAAACGCACTGCAAGCGCCCGCGCGTCTCGCCGGAAAGCGGGTTGGGCTCCCCGGCATCGGCGACGTACAGCAGGCCGGCGGGGTCAATCGCCAGCGCACGCGGCTGATGGAGCGCGATGCCGGACGCGGCGGAAAGGCGGGAACGCGCCCCGCCGATTTGCTGGTCCAGCCGGCCCAGCGGGTCAAAGCGCACCAAGCGCTGGGCAAAGGTTTCGGCCACATACAGCGCCCCGCCCGGCGCAGCCGCGACCGCTTGCGGACTGCTGAGGCCCGGCCCGGACGCTCCGAGCGAGTTCAGAAAGCGGCCTTCCGCATTGAAACGCTGGACCCGGCTGCCGCCGGTGTCGGCTACATAAATATCGCCGCTGTTCGGTGCGACCGTAATCGCTGTCGGTCCCAAAAACTCGCCGTCTTCCCGGCCCGGCTTGCCGAACACCAAAGTTAGGACGCCCTCGCGGGTGAACTTCTGCACCCGGCAGTTCCCCTGCTCCACCACATAAAATGCGCCGTCGCTATCTGTTGCTACGCCCTGCGGGGACAAAAACTGCGCCCGCCCGCTGCCCCGGCTGCCAATCGCGGACACTCCCCCGTCCGGGGTAATGCGCTTCAAGCGATGGGCATACGAGTCGGCGACAAACAAAATCCCCTGCGGGTCTACGGCAATGCCGGTGGGGTACTGGAACTGGTCCACAGCCGTGCCGCGCTCCCCCAGCACTTCCACGATCCGCAGCCGGTTCGGCACCTGCATGGACTGGCCGGCCAGCGACGACAGCGTAATCGTCCCCTCATCTTCGTCCAGATATTGCAGGCTGCGCGGGTCGGACATCCGCACCTGCGCCAGCGTCGTGCCGTCCGGCAGCAGTTCGACCCCAATGTCCCGCTGGGCCGGCTCAGACTCAGTCTGCCCCCCCTGCGCCTCGGCGGGCGGCGCGTCTTCGTCGCCGAACTCCAAAAAACTAAAGCGGTCGGAACTCATAACTGCTTTTATTATAGCCAATTAAAGCACCATTCACATACTACGCATTATTTGGCTGCTGGCTTTTCATGCGATTACCAGAAGTACCTTTGAATAATCCTGGCACACCGCCTAAACTTAGCCAGTCATCTGCTGTCCGCCCCTGCTTATCACGATGAGTCATATCAGCCTGATGCTGCCTTAACGTCTCAACGACGCCAAAGCGATTGAAGTGCGCGGCTTCTATGGCTGCGCTATCTCTTCTTTTGCTGATTGCGTTGATGTCAGCCCCACCGGCTAATAAAACTTGAACGATTTCTCCATGCCCATTTGAAGAGGCTGAATGCAAAGCAGTTCTACCGTTTGGATGAAATAGATTTGGATTTGCTCCTTTATCCAGTAACAGCTTCACGAGGGATAAATGTCCCTCTCGTGCCGCCAGCATCAGGGGCGTGAAATGGTGAATACCGACAATGTCAATATCAGGTTCCGCTTCCAGAGCCGCTAAAACATCTTGATAATTTCCGAGGCGGGCTGCACGATGTATGTGTGCCATTTTTTGCTTCCACTTTCACGAAATGTCTTGATGCTGTGGCTGAAGACATTGTACCACGGCATGACATGGGCAAAAAAGCAGTTCATTTCTGACCTCGATCCAGCAGGGAACGGCGCTTCGTTTGCCGAATGGCAGCCTATGGCACACTACGGGTTTAACTTTCTTTGGATGTATGTGTCCGATGACGGGCGGCAGCCGCAGCCGGCAGACGAAAAAGCGCTGGATTTCATGGCGGCGGAAGGCTTCAATTTTGTGCGCCTGCCCGCCAATTACCGGACTTGGACAAAAGATTTTGATTATTTTCACCCCGACGAGGCGATCCTAAAGTGCATTGACGGATATTTGGACGCCTGCCGGTCGCGCGGATTTCAAATGAGCCTCAACTTGCACCGCGCCCCCGGCTACTGCATCAACAACAATGATCGGGAAAAGCATAATCTTTGGCTGGACCCCATCGCCCAGGAGGCGTTTGTCTTTCAGTGGGAGCTATTCGCCCGCCGCTATGCTTCCGTTCCCAGCGAAAGTCTGAGCTTTGACCTTGTCAACGAGCCGCCAAGCGTCGGGCAGTACGGCCTGACCCGCGACCTTCATTCCGCCCTCATCCGGCGCGTGGTCGCCGCGATTCGGGCCATCAGCCCAGACCGGGAGATTGTCATTGACGGACTCGGCGGCGGACACCTGGCGATGCCGGAGCTGGCCGATTTGGACGTTGTTCACAGCGGGCGCGGCTACCAGCCGATGCCGGTCAGCCATTACAAGGCGTCCTGGTGGGACGGGCATTCCGCCGCGCCGGAGCCGGTCTACCCCGGCGTCCTGTGGGACGGCAAGAAGTGGGACCGGGACACGCTGCGCGAGTTTTACCGGCCCTGGCGGGATGTGGAAGCCGCTGGGGCAAGGGTACATATCGGCGAATGCGGCTGCTACAACAAGACGCCCAATGACATTGCGCTGCGCTGGCTCGGCGACTTGTTCGGCTTGTACCGGGAGTTCGGCTGGGGCTATGCGCTTTGGAACTTCGCCGGCGACTTTGGGATCATCGGGCATGGCCGCCCCGGCGCACGCTATGAAACCCTGCACGGCTACGAAGTGGACCGCGACCTGCTGAACATCTTGCAGGAAAACCGTCAAAGGTAGTGCGCGATGCTCAGGCCCTTGCCGACGCCGACAACCACAGCGTCAAAGTCCGGGCGGGCCGCAAGGGCTTCCAAATAGCCGGCGATCTCCTGCGGGTGCGAATGGACATTGTCGGCCAGCACCAGAGCGCCCGGCAGAAGGCGCGGCAGCAGCAGAAGCAGCAAGGCCGGGTATTGCCGGCGGTCGGCGTCCAAGAAAACGAAATCATATGCGCCTTCCAGTCCGGCGACAACGCTCAGCGCATCGCCGGAAAGCAGCGTGACCGCTTCGCGCAAGCCTGCCCGCACCAGGTTCGCCTCGGCCATCGCCTGCTTTTCCGCGCTTCGGTCCACCGAAGTCACATGGCCGCCCGTCGCTTGTGCGGCGTCGGCCAGCCAGAGCGTGCTGTAGCCGTTGGAGGTTCCAATCTCCAGCAGCCGCGTTTTGCGCCCGCTCCGAATGAGAAGGGACAAAAGCTGCGCGGTGTCCGGCTCCAAATTCAGCATTCTTCGGCTATGCTCGGCTTCCTGAGCGTCATGCGCCTTTCCCTGCGTCTCCACTTCCGCTACTATCCGCTGCCGCTGCGTGTTCATAATCTTTAGTGTACCCAAGCCAGGCGCGAGGCTGCGGCGTTTGGGCCTGAATGCTCACGGGAACAAGGTCAGCGAAAGACAATTTTAGAAATGGGAAGCAGTTATGGCAGAGCCGGCAGAGAACTTGAACGGGAAAATCGTTGTAATCACGGGGGCATCCAGCGGCATCGGCAAAGGAACGGCGCTGGATTTCGCGAAAGCGGGCGCGTCGGTGGTGCTGGCCGCCCGGCGGGGCGAGCTGCTGGCGAAACTCGCAGCGGAGTGCGAGGCCGCCGGGGGAAAAGCGCTGGCTGTGGCAACCGATGTCAGCGACAAAGAAGAAGTGGCGCGTCTGGCGTCCGCCGCCGTTTCTGAGTTTGGGCGCATTGATGTCTGGGTCAACAACGCAGGCAGCGGGGCGCTTGGCCGGTTTGATGAGGTCCCGCTCCAAGATCACGTCCATGTTATTGAAACGGACTTGCTGGGGACGCTCTACGGCACTTATTACGCCTTGCAGCAGTTTCAGAGGCAAGGCGCGGGAACGCTGATCAATATCGCGTCGGTCATCGGCAAAGTCCCCGCGCCCTACTTTGCGTCTTATGCCGCCGCAAAGCACGGCGTTGTCGGACTCACGGGCGCGGTGCGGCAGGAGCTTGTCGAAGCCAAAGCGGATGGCATTCATGTCTGCACGGTCCTGCCGGCCTCGATGGACACGCCGTTTTTTGAGCATACGGCAAACTATACCGGCCACAAGCCGGTCCCGATCCCGCCGGTCTACAGCCCGCAGGAAGTGGTGGACGCCATTCTGGCGCTTGCCGTCAAGCCGCAGGATGAAGTTTCCGTCGGCACGGCGGCTGTCGCCACGGTGTTCGGCCACAACGTCGCCCGGCTCTTGACCGAGGCCGCGATGGGCAAGCAGACGCATCTGGCGATAAAAAAAGCCGAGACTGCCCCGGACACCGAAGGCGGCTTGTATTCGCCCGTTCCCGAAGGCACAGCCTTTTCCGGCGGCCGGCTGAAGAAGTAAAGCAATTCCAGCAAAAAACGCCCGGCTGTCCTGACAGGGCAGCCGGGCGCTCTGCGTGCCGGCGGATCAAAGCGCAGCTTTTGCCGTCTTTGCCGTGTCCGCAGGCGCAGCGGACGCTTTTGTGATAGCATCGGCCAGTTCCGTGGTCGGGCCGCCGTAGCCGACAAAGCTCTTGAAAATCCTGCCGTTCTTGTCAATGACGTACTGGGTTGGAATGCCTGTGACATGGTACAGTTTTGAGGCGATGCTGTCCGGGCTGCGCCCCGCCGGGTCCAGCACGAACTTGAGGGCGCTGTATTCCGGGTGCTGCGGCAGCCAGCCCTGGAACGCTTCTTTGGTATCAAAAACATTGACGGCCAGCACGACGACGCCCTGGTCCGCGAACTTTTTCGCCACGGCATTAGTGTGCGGCAGGGACATCTGGCAGGGGCCGCACCAGGTGGCCCAGAAATCCAGCACGACGGTCTTGCCTTTGTAGTCCGAGAGCTTGACCGGAGCGCCGCTCTTGTCCTGGACCGTGAAATCGGGGGCGTCGGCGCCGGGAGCCAGCAGCGGCGGACGGGACGCTTCGGCGGCGGCTTCCGCTGCCCGCATCGCCTTCATGCGTTGAGCGCGGAGGGCTGCCGCGACGGCGGGCGAGAGGCCGCCGCTGCCGCGCGGCCCGAACAGGATGCAGCGGTTTGCAAGAAGGCCGGCGCTTGGCTTCACGAAGACGCCTTTGTAGGCGGCTGTCTTGCCGTCGTAGCGCACCACATCGTTCATCTCAAAGTCGCCGACATACAGGTCGCCGTCGGGGCCGAACGTCAGGCCGCCGACATTACTAAGGCGGACGCTGGGGAAGGCAAAGACGCGGACAAACGCGCCGGTCTTGCCGCTGTACTGAAGCACGCCGCTTGCGCCGCCGACATAGAGGCTGCCGTCGGGTCCAAAGACAATGTTCTGCGGGTTCCGCAGGCCGCCGCTGTGGGGTTTAATGAATGCTCCCATCGCCATTCCGGTTTTGCCGTTAAACCGCAGCACGGAGTCTTTGCTATTATTCGTGACATACAGATTGCCGTCCGGCCCGAACGCCACGTCGCCGGGAGCCGCCAGACCTCCGCGCCCATTCGGGACAAATACGCCCAGCGGTGCGCCTGTTTTGCCGTTGTAGCGCCGGATTTCCCCGGTGCGGTTGTCGCCGGTGACAACGTACAAGTTGTGGTCCGGACCGAATGCCAGCGTAACCGGCGTCGCCATGCCGCCGCTGCCGCGTGGAATAAATGTCCCCAGCGGCGCTCCGGTCAGTGGGTTAAACCGAACAACAGTCCCATCGCCGTAAGATGTCACATACAAATTATGGTCCGGCCCAAGCGCAAGACCCACCGGGTTCAGGCCGCCCCCTAAAATGCTGAGGACTTTGCCGCTGCCGCCCGCGCAGCGCAGGATTGTTCCATCCCCGACATTTGCGATGTACAGGGCTGAATTCGCCGGCGTCAGACGCGGCTGCGCCGGCTGTTTCGCCGCTCCGGCGGCGGGCGAGTGCAGCGCAAGCGGCAAAAGCGCGGCGCAAAGAAGTAAGCCAAGCGGCGTTAAGCGACGCGGCGCAGATTGATGTGGCGCAGATTGATGTGGCGCAGACTGATGTGGCATGACAATGCTCCTCTTCGGTGGTTTCAGCGACAGTTTCAAGCACTACAACGGTTTCAAGCACTACAACGGTCTTCAGTGCAAAGAGTTTCGGCAGGCAGGGATTTACTTTTCGGCTCTTTTCAGCCTACCACAAAATTGAGGATGAATGTTCCGTGACGCAAAAAAACCGCCCGGCTTCTTTTAAAAGAAGCCGGGCGGCTAGGGTTCAGGAGCATCGCGCCTATGGAGGCGGCCTGCCGGCGCGATACTTGAACATGACTATGCCTGAACGCGAAGAGATCGCTTGCGGGCGACGGCGATGCCGCCGAGGCCGAGCATCAGCAGCAGGCCGAAGGAAACCGTGGTGGACGCTTCCGGCACCGCCGCAGGAGCGCCGCTTGTGGTGACGCCGACTGTCAGGAAGTCCACGGCGTAGCCGTCGCCGCCGTCGCCGCCTTCGTCAATGCTCAAGTTAAGAATGCCGCTGCTGCCCAAAAGGGACGGGTCAATCCCGAACGTGTAGAACTGGCTGGACGGGTCGGTCAGGACTACCTTGTTCATCACGCTCTCAAGCTCCGTCGACTCGACGCCGTTAATAGTCGCCGTGTACGGGTCGCCGAACTTCGCAAACTGGAAGTCGTCCAGCTCAATGCCGAGCGTCAGGGTTTGCAGGGTCTGCCCAGCAGGCACAAGCGAGGCATAGTTGAGCGAGAACGTGTCCGGGCCTTTGACCACATGGGGGTCGCCCGGCGCTTGCGGGTACAAATACTGGCCGGCGTAGCCGTCGTGAGCCTGACTCGTAAAGCCGCTGCCGACATGGATCGTGTCGGTGCCGGCAAAGTCGCCTGCCGGGGCGTCCGGGAAGAACTCGGAGTGGCCGGAAGACTGCGTCCCCGATGTAATTTGTCCGGCGGAGAGGCCGGAAAGGGTGGCCCCCGCTTTCGGATCGAAACCGACTGGATTGAAGCCGCCGCTGTAAGGCCCGGCACCTTCCTGGTTCTCGTTGCCGTATTCCAGGAAGCCGGAAGCGGCGGAAGTGACTTGTGCGAATGCAGGATGCGCGGCGCTCAGGCCAAGCGCCGCCAGTGTGAGAAGACCCAGCAAATGCGTGGGCTTTTGATTTTTCATCAGTAGAGTGTCTTTCTGTGTATCATCTTTTATACTAAAAGAGTGCAAAGCAAAAAAGCTGCACTACCCGCCCTGCACGAATCATGCCAAGTAAGCAGAAAAACCGGCATCCGCCCAAAAACTTTATGGTACATCTACGGGCCTGGTGTTGGTCACGCCTCAATGGGGGTAAATGCCGGATTTTCGAGATAATTGGGTTTTATAATCGCGGATCGCGATCCGCGATCACAACAAGGCATGATAAAGGTATGATCCTCAAGCCTCAAGATATTGTCATACTTCTTGCCCTTGCCCTGCCGTCGGAGCGGGAAAGCACAAATCGCACTCTCGCCGCAGACCTTTTTATGAGTACGTCCGAAATTTCGGGAGGCATAAGCCGTCTGCGGACTGCGCGGCTCCTTCGCAGTGATATTAAACAGCCAATGAAACGAGCAATGGAGGAATTCTTGCTTTGCGGCGTTAAGTATGCTTATCCGCCGGATCGCGGCGGGCAGACGCGCGGCTTACCAACCTCCTATGCTGCCCCTCCCTTGTCACGCTTGATTGTCCAGCCCAACACCGATCCGCCAGTCTGGCCTGATCCAGCAGGGCCGGTGCGTGGCTACAGCTTTTCACCCTTGTATCGAACAGTTCCCCAAGCCGCGATGAAAGACACACGGCTTTATGAGATGCTGGCCCTTCTCGATGCGCTTCGCGACGGCAGGTTGCGTGAGGTGGAAGCGGCAAGCCAGGAACTAAAAAAACGGTTGTCAGCCTTATGAAGGAAACCATGCAATGAATAGCAATGAATAAAACCACGCAAGAAACAGGCCGAGCGATGCTTTCCAAAGCCGCACGGCTTCTTCTTCCACTGCATGAAGATTTTGTGTTTCTTGGCGGAATGGCGATGGCGCTTTTAGTTTCTGATCCCGCAGCCCCGGAAATGCGTCCGACAGAAGATGTAGATGTCATTGTTGAAGTCAGTTCTTATGGCAAATATAGCCAGTGGGAAGAAAAACTAAGGGAGAACGGCTTTATTCAACCAAGAGAGGAAGCCGGCATCATCTGCCGTTGGATAAAAGATGGTCTCAAAAAAGATGGTCTCAAAAAAGATGGTCTCAAAATTGACATC
>CAXUBO010000112.1:0-13654 GCA_964249345.1 uncultured Armatimonadales bacterium
GCATCACAGCAGTCATGCGCGGGCCTTATCAAGAAGAGCGACGATCTCCTGGGCCGTGGCGGTTTCGCCCAGGCGCGGGAAAATCCGGGTAATGCTGCTGTTATGCGCGTCCGGGTTCCTATCGGTCATGGCGTCTAGGGCAAGCGTGACGTTGAAGCCAAGCTCGTGCGCCTGTCGTGCGGTGGATTCGACTCCGGCGCTGGTGGCGACGCCGGCGATGACAACCTGCGTGATGCCAAGCGTTTTTAGATATTCGTTGAGACTTGTATTTGTGAACGCGCCCCATGTCTGCTTTGTGACGGTGTGGTCACCGGGCTGCCGGTTCAGCTCCGGGACAAGATCAGTCCAGCCGGCGGGAAACTCGCGAACACGCGGAGCCTGCTCGGTTCGCCCCGGCGCTCCGCCGTCCACATTGACTAGGACAACCGGCAGGCCGCGCTGCCGAAAAGCGTCCGCAAGTGCGGCAGCCCGCTGAATGACTTCAGCGATGGGATGGGCCGCCGGCAGATTGACAACGCCGTTTTGCAGGTCAATCACAATCAAAGCAGTCTTCAGGTCAAGAACAGTAACGGGCATGAGTTTCTCCTTTGTTTACAAGTCCACCAGGCGCTTCAGCAGGTCGACGGCCTTTGCGAGTTCGTCCTGCTCGGCGGCATTAAGCTTAGCTTCAATCGCCTGAAACAGCCAGTCTTCCCGTGCGGCCCGGCTGGCCGCAATCCAGTCCCGGCAGGCGGGCGTCAGCAATAAAATTGTCTGCCGCCCGTCGCTGGGGTGCGGCGACCCGCTGACCAGCCCGGCGGCTTCCAGCGTGGCAACCGTGGCTCCCATGGACTGCGGGCGGACGCCTGCGGCGCGGGCTAAAGCCGTCACCGTCGCCGGGCCATCCCGCTCAAGGCGGCTCAGCGCCGATTTCTGGGACCAGGTCAGGTCTTCCGAATGCGCCTGCTCCCGAAGCCGCCGCATGAGATTGCCGATGACAACTCGGAGTTCTCCGCTCAAAACTGACGTGGGACTTGTTTCCATAACATTCACTTGTTAGCTAAACTTTGTAGTCTGCCTTCATATTTACAGTGTACCCTGCCATGCAGCCCCCTGTCAATCCTGAACTCGCCTTGACAAACAGCCGGGCGAGAGGTACACTAAGAAACGCGAATTTCGGAGGAATCAGGCCATGATTATTATACTCTCGTCAGCGGCGACGAAGGAGAACTTGACGCACGTGACACACATGCTGGAAGAGCGCGGTTACGGAGTGCATCTCTCCGAAGGCGTCGAAACAACCATTGTTGGTGCAGTCGGGGTTCCCGCCGATGCCGCGATGAAAGCCGAAGTGATGCAGCAGTTTGAGGCGCTGCCGTATGTGGACAAAGTCGTTCCCGTGACTAAGCCCTACAAAGTTGTCGGCAAGCAGTTCCACCCGGAGCCGACGGTCATCAATGTGCGCGGCATCAAAATCGGCGACCCAAAGTTTGTCGTTGTCATGGCCGGTCCCTGCACGGTAGAGACCGAAGAACAGCTTATGGCATCGGCACGGGCAGTTAAAGCCGCCGGGGCGCACATCCTCCGAGGCGGGGCGTATAAGCCCAGCACGTCCCCGTACTCGTTCCACGGCCACGGCGAGCCGGCGCTGAAGATGCTGGCCCAAGCACGGGAAGAGCTGGGAATGCCGATCATCACGGAAGTTCTGGACGTGCGCGACGTTGACTTGGTCTGCCAGTACGCCGACATTCTGCAAGTTGGAACGCGCAACATGGCGAACTTCCCGCTTTTGACTGAGATCGGCAAAACGCAGACGCCCGTGATGCTCAAGCGCGGCATGGCGGCGACGATTGAAGAGTGGCTGCAAGCCGCTGAGTACATTGCGTCCAAGGGCAACAAAAACGTCATGCTCTGCGAGCGCGGCATTCGGACGTTTGAGACCTACACCCGCAACACGTTTGACATCAACGCCGTCGCCGCCGCCAAAGAATTGTCCCATCTGCCCGTCATCGCCGATCCCTCCCACGCCACCGGACGGGCCAGCCTCGTCAATGCCGTCACGCGCGGCGCAATCGCCGCCGGGGCCGACGGCATTATCATTGAGGTTCACCCAAACCCCGAAAAAGCCCTCAAAGACGGCGCACAATCGCTCCTGCCGGAAGCTTTCGACAAGCTGATGCACGACATCGCCCCCATCGCCAACGCTGTGGGCCGGCATTTGTAGAGAAAGCAGAAAGAAGCAGTCATGGCCGTTTTAGAAGCAAGTTTAGAAGCGGAAATTGCTGCCGATCCCATTGCCCGCTCTTGGGAGCTTTACTACCGGGTGCGCCCGCAGATCGAGACGCCGGAAAACATCGGCAAGCTGGTTTTGTTTGACCTTAACACCGGCGACTATGAAATTGCCGAAGATGATCTTGGTGCTGAAGCCGCAGGCGCTCTTCGGGCGCGGCATCCTGACGCTGATGTCCTCGCCCAGCGGATCGGCTACGAGGCAACGTGTTCCTTTGAGGGGGGATTGGAGCGCCTTCCTCAATGATGCGCGGCACTACGAGACGCCGGCAGGGCATCTTGCCTATCACGTTCCGTCTGCCGGGGCAGCCGAACTTCACGCTGGAGCTTGTAGTAGATACCGGCTTCACCGAGTTCTTGACGCTGCCCGTCGCGGCGGTCAGCGCAATGCGTTTGCCGTTTCTTCATAATCGTACCGCTTACCTCGCGGATGGCAGCACGACCCGTATGCCCATTCATGCCGCGACGATTTTGTGGAACGGCGTGGAGCGCCAAGTCAGCGTTCTGGCGACAGGCCGCCGTCCGCTGCTGGGGACGGCGCTGCTGGACGATCAAGAGCTGCGCGTCCGGTTCCGGGAGAACGACTTGGTGACGGTAGACGAGTTGTAGCGCCGCCAAGAATGACATAGGAAATAGAAACGCAGGAAATGAAGAAGGCCGCAGAGAATGAGCGTACACGAAACGCTTCTCTGCGGCCTTTTTAGCATCGTTAGAAAACAAGGAAATGACACTCACACCGCTTACTCGCGCCGGGCTGGTCATTGGGCTGGTCATTGGGCTGGGCATCGGCGGCTTTTTTGATCGGCGGCTTTTTTGACGGGATCGTGCTGCACCAAATCTTGCAGTGGCACCACATGGTCTGTTATTCCCCGGACTGCAAGCCGACTTCTGTGGCGATGCTTCAGCATCAAAATACGCAGGACGGCTACTTTCATTTAGGGGTCTGGATACAGGGGTCTGGATACTCACGATTATCGGGACTGTGATGCTGTTCCGCGCCGCCCGTCAGCCCAATATGCCCTGGACCGCGTCGGCGTTTGGCGGCTGGCTGCTTGCCTCGACAGACCGTGCCAAGCCGCCGAGTCTTGCGGCGGCAGCGACGGCGTGAACAACTTTAAGACAGCTTTAGGAGAAAACAATGGCACTGGCAGAGCAGTACATCGAAAAAGAGCGTTACACCGAATCAGAATACTTCGAGATTGAGCAAACGTCGTTTGGGCGCTGGGAGTATGTGGACGGCAAAATCCGCCAGATGAGCGGCGGGACGACCGACCACGGCGCGATTTCCTCAAATATCGTTCGCATTCTAGGGAACGCACTGGTTCCACGCGGCTGCCGAGTTTACGGCTCCGATGTCAAGATACACACAGGCGACGGCGTCAACACGTTTCCCGATGTTTCTGTGGTTTGCGGGCAAAACCGCTATTATCTGGGCAAAAAAGACATTGTCCTCAACCCACTTTTTGTTGTTGAAGTGCTGTCGCCGTCCACGGAAAATTATGACCGCACACAGAAATTCGAGCATTACCAGACCATAGAAACCCTTTCGGATTATCTGCTGGTCGAGCAGGACGAAGCGCGGGTCACGCTTTATACGCGCCGCACAGATTACTGGGAAATGCGCGTCGTCACAGGGCTGAACGGCAGCGTCTTTCTGCCTTCGGTGGATGTCACGCTTTCTTTGTCTGAAGTTTACGCGCTGATTGAATTTGAGGCGCAGCAGGCACAATAAGAGATGACGTAAAGAGATGACGTAAAGAGATGACGTAAAGAGATGACGTAATAGGAGCAGGCATGACAGACGAAGCACAAGCGTCCCCGTTTGAGCCGGGCGGATTCGGGACCGTCGCTATTGTCGGCGTCGGGCTGATCGGCGGCTCGCTTGGCCTTGCCTTGAAGGCCCGGCGGCTGGCGCACCGGGTTGTCGGCGTAGAGCGCACGGAAGACCGTCTGCAAACGGCGCAGTCTTTGGGCGCGATTGATACCGGCACGACTTCGCTCATTGAAGCCATCGCCGAGGCGGACATCGTTGTGCTGTGCAGTCCCGTCGGCCATATCTTAGAAATCCTGCCCGGCGTGCTGGCGGCGGCCAAAGATAGGACAGTCATAACCGACGTCGGCAGCACTAAAGAACAGATTGTTCGACGTGCGGGCAACGCAGCTTCATTTGTCGGCGGACACCCGATGGCCGGCTCCGAGCAGGCAGGAGTCGAAGCCGCGACGCCGTATTTGTTTGAGGAAGCGACCTGGGCCATCACGCCGTCGGCAGCCTCCGCCCCGCAGGCCATCCAAACCGTGCGAAAGCTGGCGCAGTCCGTCGGCGCGACCACGCTGCGGCTAACCCCGGACGCGCACGACGCGATGCTTGCCGTCACGAGCCATCTGCCGCATGTGCTGGCGTCGGCCCTGATGCGGCAGGCCGGCGAAACGCAAAGCCGCTACCCGCAAACGCCGCTGCTCACGGCAGGCTCGTTTGCCGACGGAACCCGCGTCGCCGCGTCGTCCCCGGAAATCTGGCGCGACGTGTGCCTTTCTAACCGCGACGCCCTGCTGGAAGCTTTAAAGACATTTCGCGGCGAGATTGACATCTTAGAAGCCGCCATCGCGGGCAGCGACGCCGCCCAAATCGAAGCCTTCTTCGACGCCGGAGCCGCCGTCAAACGAAATTGGGGTTCGCTTTAATCGGATTAGAACATGGACATTGTAGAAATCAAGTCACTCGTGTCGGATGCCTTCAAGGGAGTTACGCTAGGCAATGGGTACAGCTTGCGTGATATGGAAGAGATGGATAATTGGGGCAAGCGAGGCCCAGAGGAGGACTTGCAATTATTCCCGGATGTCGAGACGCGAGATGATTGGGCAGCCTTAACTATTGAAACTCTTGATCGCTATGCCGGTCTTGCACACATTGACGCGCTGGGGTTTCGCTATTATATCCCTGCATTTATGCTGAGTGTCCTCAATGACTACCAGCCCAGCGATATGCGCTTTATTTGCACTCTTTCCGCGCTTTATCCAAAGCGAGACGGTTTGGCTGAGTACACAATCAGCAGGTACTTGCTGCTGAACTCAAAACAGCGCTCTGCTATCGCTTCTTATCTTCAGGCGCTTCCTTCATTGGTGCCGCTGAACGGAGGAGATGAAAAGTGCGTTGAAAGAGCGATACGAAACTATTGGCACGAGTTTCTTCCCTAAAAGTAATGTCCTAACCACTAAACGAAACCGGGATGCATTGTACCTGTTGAAGGATACCAAATTATGCCGCTCACATTGACAGCCGTTTTCCAAAAAGTGCTGGAAGGCTACATTGGATATGTGGAAGAACTGCCCGGCGCGAACACGCAGGGTGATACATTAGAAGAAGCGTGGGGGAATTTGCAGGAAGCGGTATCGCTCGTGCTGGAAGCCAAATATGAAGAAAATCTTACGCGCTAAATCAGTCTCACACGTCAAACAAAAAGCAAGCGGAGAAATCTGTTGTCATGCAGCAGAAAACGGCGGCGGGAGTTTCGTATACAGTGCGCTATCCGGCTCCCAAAAAGCACAGAGGCTATCGGCCGAACGCCGCTTCACAATTTGCAGTGCCTGAGATTACGTTTGGTTCACTAGGGGGCGCAGGCGGAGCATTTTGAGGCAGTGGAAAGGGCGGGGGCAAGCCCCTACGCTTTGGCGGTTAGGCAGACGACAGATTATTTAGGCGGCGGGCCAGCCTCGGCAGGAACAATCGCAGGCGGGGCGGAAGCGGCAGCGGCGGACCTGCCGGTTTCGCCGGGGGCAGGTGGGGCGATGCGCCACAGGCCGTAGCACTGGCCGCTCACCCAGGCTTCGCGAGTTGCCGGATTGACCCGGACCCAGGACACTTCATGCGGGCCGCCGGTGCTGGCCGGAGATAACGGAGTCGTGACGGTCAGGTTGCGCCAGGTTTTCCCGCCGTCGGCGGAGCGGCAGACAGTCGCCGCGCTGGCGTAGGTGTTCTGCGGCGCACCGATGTAAAGCACAGACGGCTGCTTTGGGTCGGCGGCGACGGTCCAGACCCGCACATGGCCGTACTGGTCGCGCGGCGTTTCCAGCGTGGTCCAGACGCCGTGATTGTAGACTTTGAGTTTGTCCTCAGACGCGGCATAAATGCGGCCCGTTTGATGGTCTACGGCTAAGTCCACAAACCCACCACCAACCGTCGTAACGTGTGTCCAGGTTTGCCCGTGGTCGGCGGAGCGTACCACGGCATCGCCTTTTTTGCCGTAAAGCGCTTCCGTGGCAGGACTGAAAGTGAAGACGCCGTCACAGCCGGCCATGCGGGTCCATGTCGCGCCGTGGTCGGCGGAGCGCAGGTCGGACGCAAAGCAGGTATTTGGGTCGGCGGGATCGGCCAGCGAGACATCCGGGCCATGAAATTCCAGCGGCTTTTCGTCCGGGCCGAAGACAAACTGCCAGCTTTTGCCGCCGTCGCGGGAGACGCGCAGCCGGCGCGGCGTCCCCCACGAGTCCGCGTCCCCGACCAGCATCAGCGCCGGGTCAACCGCAAGCGCCGCGTATTCCTGCCCGCCCCACCCTTTGCCGGACACATCGCGGTAGTTCCACGTCTTGCCGCCGTCGGTAGTAAATGCCCCATTATAGTCTTGAAAGCCCAAAAATACAGTATTCGGCGCATGTGCGCTGAAGCTGAAGCCGCCGCCGACCATGACGCCGTTCTCGCCGTTGCCGGCCCAATGAAACGTCCGGCCTCCGTCTGTGGATTTGGTCGGCCAGTCGCCGCCGATGCTCCATGCGACATCGGCGCTGACCGGACTCCAGGCGGCGTAGTTCTGCCGGGCATTGCACGGCAGGGACGCATTGCTATTGTCTAAAGTGACCGGCTGCCAGCTTTCGCCGCCGTCCCCGGACACATAGCGCAGCCACTGAAAGCTTGGCTTTGCAACCCAGCAGAGCATCCGCTTGGGGTCTACGGGGCTGACGGCGATGCCCACCACCGGCATTCCGTCAGGCCGCTCCAAACCTTTGCCGGGAAGCATAGCCCAAGCTTTGCCGCCGTCGCGCGAGACGGAAACGCCGGACACATCGCTGAGGTACAAAGCCCCATCCGGCGTCAGCGCCAGGCCGTCCGCCTCGCCGGGTCGCAAGTTTTGAAACGTCCTTCCCTGGTCTTGCGAGCGTGAGAAGCCGTCATTGCCGGCCACATATACCGTGCCGTCGCGTCCGACAACAAGATGCGAGTCAAAGCCGCCGCCGGCATCAAATCCCCGGCCCGGCGCGGACGCGATTGCTGCGTGTACGGCCTTCCAAGTCGCGCCGCCGGTGTCCGAGCGGTACACGCCGCCAGTGTCCGCCAAATAATAGGCGCGGGTGCAGAGATGCTGCACAGGATCGTAGGAAGACAGGTCCCAGGCAACAGCGCCGCTAAAACTGCCGTTCAGCGCGAGTACATGCTTCCAGGAGGCGGCTTGATTTGTGGACAAGTAAAGACCGTTCGGCGACTGCCCCCACTGCGGGTTCCAAGACATGGAGTTGGCGGCAATGCCCAGCACATGAGACGCATTTTTGGGGTCAATTGCAAACCCATTGGCCCCGCGAGCGTTCCACCCAACCATCGCCGCGTTCCAGTGCGCCCCGCCGTCCAGCGAGCGGTACAGGCCGCCCACATCAATCGGCAGCAGCAGGAAGTTCGGGTCGGCGGGGGAAACGGCCACCGGCCCGCGCGGCCACTGTGCGCCTTCGCCGCCGGGAAAGATGCCGCGTGCTTTGGCATCGGGCGAGAGCAGGGGCATTTTAATCCACGCAGGCGCGGCTTGACGCGGTGCGGGCGGAGCGGCTTTGAAAGAAGGGGTAATAACGGCAGCCGCGAGAGCCGTTAAGGCGAGGCAATACGGTACGAAGTTCATGGAGCGCTTTCCGCGTCAGTGTGCTGCCCTAATCATAGCAGTTGCACTGACCTAATTATAGCAATTGCACTGATTTGTGTCAAGCAGTGGAAGGCTTTGCTGCGCTTTGAACCGGCACTGAAAGTGCCGGTCTACTAGCGAATGAAAGTCGGGGCGACTGAAGATTATAATTGTGGGCTGCTCTTGGGCCGTAGTCGCTTCGACTTTCACTCAACAATAGACCGGCACTTTCCGTGCCGGTTCCGATTGCACGCACTACCAACAAAAATTTACAGCACTTGCAGGAAGTCTTTGGATTCGTCGAACTTGCGGCAGGTGTCGGTCTCAATGGCTTCCCAGACGGCGGGGCTGAACGCAAGCCACTTCTCGACTTCGGGGGCCAGCGGCATGATTTTGTCGTCGCCGCCGGAGCCGAGGCCAAGCTTGCGGGCGACATGGTCGGCGGCCTGAATGACGCCCGTAATCTCAAAGTATTCTTTGGCGAACACCGGCTGATGGTGCAGCGTGATCATGGAAGTCAGGGACGCCGGCAGGTTCCACTTCTCGGCGATCCGCTTGCCGACCAGCGCGTGGCCGATGCCGAGCGCGGTCTTTTCCGACTCCCAAATGGAAATCTGTGCGGCCCCGGCGAGCTTGATGGCGATAGCGTACTGATCCGGGAAATACTGGTCCAAGAACAGCTTGCCGACATCGTGCAGCAGGCCGCCGATGAAAACCTCTTCCACGGACTTCGACCCAATCCCCTTGCGCCGGGCAATCACTCCGGCGGCGACTGCCGTGGCGAGCGAGTGCGCCCAAAAGGCGTCTCGGTCCAGCGCCGTTTTTTGCCCGTGCGAGTCAAATGCCTTGAAGACGCCGAGCGAGGTGGTCAGATTGCGGACGGTGTTGAAGCCTAAGATCACGACGGCGTTGGTGATGGTTGCGATTTTGCGCGGAAAGCCGTAATAGGAAGAATTGACCAGCCGCAGCACTTTGGACGCCAGCGCCTGGTCCGCCGAGATGAGGCGGTTGAGGTCAGACGCCGAAGTCGCCGGGTCATTGACCGTCTGCATGACCCGCATGATCACTGCCGGCAGCGGCGGGAGGTCTTGCAGCTCGTCTTCAATGATTCGCAGCAGACGCTCCTGCTTGAGTTTTGTTTCAATCAATGTCGGCACGTCAGTCCCTACCCTTTTGTCAGCCTTCGGTAATACACGCCTATTATCGGCACCACGGAAGGCAAACTAGAGAGTACTCAAGTTTAAGTCTTTGTGCTTAGGATTTGATGAATGGAAGAAGGGCTTTGAATTCGGGCGTGCCGGCTTCCCGAAGCAGCTCATAGACGGCGGCTTCGGCGGCGCAGGGAAGAACGCCGCTGTCGCGCATCCGCTCCATGCCGAGCTTGTGCTTTTCAAGGGTCCGGGAAGAAACGGCGTCGGCGGCGACATGGACCTGGTAGCCTTGCCGCGTCAAATCCAGTGCCGTTTGGGAAACGCAGATATGGGTCTCGACGCCGCACAGCAGGATTTGGTGCCGTTTAAGCGCAGCCAGGCGCTCAGAGAAGTTCTCCGCGCCAACGCACGAAAAGCACATCTTGTCAATCGGCCTGCTTGCGGAGAAGCCGCGAACGAGCTGCATCACTTCGTCTACAACCCCGCCCATGCGCTCGGCGTACTGCGTCGTCGGCACGATGGGAATATGGAGGCGGACTGCGGCTTCCACAAGCAGGCACACATTCGCTGTCAGCCGCTCACGCTCGTGCATGACGTTCAAAAACGGCTCCTGCATGTCTATGACGACAAGCACAGCCTGATTTCGATCCAGAATGTGAGGGTGACGCTCAAAACTCAGCACGTTCAAGCCTTTCAGGCCGCCGGGGCGCAGGACGCCCGGCGGACAAGCTCGCCAGGCAGGCTGATGTCCATGTCGGATACCGGAATCGCCTCCCCGCCGGCAGCGGCGTCATGCAGGCGGTACAGCACCTCCACCGCGACTTGGGCCAGGCGCGGCACGGGCGGGCGAATCACTGTCAGCGGCGGCGTCAGGGCTTCCGCCAGGCGCGGCGTGTCGCCAAATCCGGCCAGGGACACGGCCGCCGGTACGGCAAGCCCCAGCGCGGCCAAAGTTTGCGCGGAAACGGCGGCGCAGTTCTCGTCGTGGCAGATCAGCACGGTCGGGCGCGTGTCTGTCGGCGCATCTTTGCCGAACAGGCCCGAAACCGCCCGGCGGATTTGCTCCCGTTCTTCCAGGGTCTTCAGCGTGTCATAAGCCACAGGTGAAACCTGCTCGGCAGCCGCGCCGTGAGTCGTCCAAACCGAGCGCAGACCCGCCAGACGCTCGCGTGTCAGGCGCGGTGCCGTTCCCGGCGAAAGCAAGACCGCCCGGCGATGGCCCAATCCCCACAAGTAGCTTCCCAGCAGCTCTCCTGCCGCCGCGCTGTCCAGATGCACCTGCAACATCTCGCGCGGCGCTTGGTCCGTTTCCCCGATCATGACACTGGGAATGCCGGCGGTCGCGGCTTCACGCGGAAGCAGCGAAGAAGACAGCGAGATAATACCCATAATGCCGAGTGAGTCAAGGCGCGGCAGATCGGCAGTGGTCAAAAGCCGAAGCCCAAAATCATCTTCCGCTTCCGCGCCCTGCTCTGTCGCATAATCGCGCAGGGCCACTTGCAAAGACTGGATCAAAAACGCGCTGCTGGAGCTATGCTCCGGGTCCCAAATGCCGATGAACTGTTCTGTGTGCTGGCGGCGCAGACGGCGGCTGCCACGCGGCCTGCCGGAGCGAACCGGCGTGTAATTCAGCAGCTCCGCGACCTGGCGCACTTTCTGGCGCGTGCTTTCGCTGACGAACGTGCCGTTATCGCGTCCGCTCAGGACGGTAGACACGACGCTTGCCGAAACGCCGGTCCGCTCTGCGATGTCTTTGAGTGTTACTGGCATAGCCGAAAACCCTTAGTTTTCTAAACAGTAACCTCAGTATACCTATTTTACGCTATTTCTTATCCACTTCTTCCTTTCTCTACCAACAAGTAGGTAGAACACAAGTAGGTAGAACACAAGTAGGTAGAACACAAGTAGGTAGAACACAAGTAGGTAAAACAAGAAAGCAGGACGCTTACAGCTTGCCAAGCGCCCTCAGGCTGTCTACTGTTCCCTGAACTTTAGATGCCGACTCTTTAATACCCGCAAGCTCGACGTCCGAGAGCGGCGCAAGCTGAGTCAGATCATAGATAGCCTCTACGCCGCCTGCGCCAAGAAGCGTTGGGACGCCGAAATACAGGCCCTGGACGCCGTACTGGCCGCTTAAAAGCACCGTGCAGGCAAGAATGCGCTTGCGGTCCAGCAGGACGGCTTCCGCCATTTCGGCGGACGCGACGCCGGGCGCGTACCAGGCGCTTGTGCCGATCAGGCCGGTCAAAATGCCCCCGCCCTGCCGCGTGTCGTCTTCAATCTTTTGAAGCTGCTCACTCGTGATTTTGCCCAAATCCACCCACTTCTGGACAGGAATGCCGCCGACGGTGGTGAGCGAGCGCACCGGGACCATCTGATCGCCGTGGCCGCCCAGCACATACGCCTGCACGTCTTCCACCGAAACGCCGACGGCAGCGGCGATGTAGTTGCGGTAGCGGGTACTGTCTAAAACGCCGGCCTGCCCAATGACGCGCTCCGGCGGCAGCCCGGATGCTTTCAGCGCGACATGGCACATGGCGTCCAGGGGGTTGGAAACGACAATATACACGGCGTCCGGGCTGGCGGCGGCAGCCTGGGCGGCGACGCTCTGCACGATGTCGGCGTTTACCGCCAGCAGGTCTTCGCGGGACATGCCGGGGGTGCGGGGCCGGCCCGATGTGATCACGACCACGTCGCTGCCCGTCGTATCGCCGTAATCCGACGTGCCTGTGATCTGCCCGTCGTAGCCGACAATCGGGGACACTTGGTTTAAGTCCAACGCCTTGCCTTGCGCCATCGAGCCGGTTTTGCGCGGCCGCTCCAGCGTCAGATCGTCCGGCAAATCCAGCAGGACTACGTCCGCGTACCCCTGCTGCGCGACATGGAACGCCGCAGTCGCGCCCACATTACCCGCGCCGATGACGCTCACTTTTTTCTTTCCAGAAGCCATTTTTGAATCTCTTTTCGTTGTTGATTTATCACGCAGTTACGGCAGCAGCGCCGAAACCGCGACGGGGTTGGGCGCAGCGAGCGGCTGAACAATCGCGCTACTCTCATGCACAGTGACTTTGCTGTACCCAAACCCGAACGGCTGCGCCTCGTCGGGAACCGGCTGGCGCCGAACTTCAAGCTGCCGCGTTTTCAGCCGGACGATCCAGTAATCCTGGACGCCCGCCGACGCATACAAGCTTGATTTTTCGTGCCGGTCATACGCATACGTCGTGTCGGACACTTCGACAATCAGCGCCGCTTCTGTCAGGCCACGCCCCAGAAAATCACGGATGCCGCCTTGGATGACGGCAATGTCCGGTTCCGGGTCAGTCGCTTTGCCGATGTCAAAAGGACATTGCATACTCAGAAAGAAGTGGCTGCCAAACGCTTCGCGCAGCGCCTGGTCTGCCAGGATCAGCGAAGCGCGATGCGCTTCTTTCATCGCCGGCATAGCGAGTATGTCCCCTTCGATAAGAATGGCGCGACGCCCTTCAAACAGGCCCATATTGCCTATCTCATAGAATTGTTCTCGCGTCCACCGATACGGCTCCGGCACAAAGATTTCGTCTTCCGAAACACTTTGCACCGGCGCGGCCACTTCTCGTTCAGCAATTGCCATGTTCTTCCTTTCAAGGCAGCAGCGCCGAGACCGCAACAGGATTTGGTGCCGCTAACGGCTGGACGATTGCGCCGCTTGGGCAAACGGTCTTCTCGCCGTAGCCGAACCCGTAGTGCTGGGTGTCGTCGGGCTGAGGCTGACGATGAATCTCCACTTGCGGCGGTTTTTGGTCTAGGTTGATCACCCAGTAATCCGCTACTCCGGCTTTTGCGTACAGGCTGGCTTTCTTGCTGCGGTCATAAGCAATTGTCGAATCGGAAACTTCGACAATTAATGCAACATTCGTGATTCCTTGATACAAAAACTCACGCATGGTGCCGGCGACAACCGCGATGTCAGGCTGAGGGTCGGTCGCGTTCCCAACATCAAACGATTTTTCCTCACGGACAAAGAAGCCAGGACCGAAAACATCGCGTAAAACAGCACTTGCCACGGTGACAATCCCGGCGTGTAAATCACCGATTGGCGGCATAACGAGTATCTCCCCCTCCATCAAGATCACGCGCTGTCCCTCGAAAAAAGCCGCGTTACCCAGTTGGTGAAACTGTTCGCGTGTCCAGAAGTAGAATGGGGGCACGAAGTTTTCGCCCGTGAGGTCTTCTTCGGCGGCCTGTGCCAGCATGGTAATTTCTCGTTCCGCAATCGCCATTGCTTTAACCTCTTTCACTCTGCGTTTACCCAGTCTGCATCCTGGCGATGATGGCGTCGGCCATTTCGGCGGTGCCTACGGCGGTAGGGTCGTTTCG
>CAXUBO010000113.1:0-13477 GCA_964249345.1 uncultured Armatimonadales bacterium
TTGACATCGTGGACGCGGACGACGGCGGCTCCGGCGGCGATGGACAAGGCAACCGTGGCGGCGGTGCCTTCTTTGCGGTCTTGGGGGTCGCCCGTGCCGAGTATCTTGCCCAAAAAGCGCTTGCGAGACGCACCGACGACAAGCGGCAGGTTGTAAGTTGTGAACTCAGACAGGCGGCGCAGGATTTCTAAATTGTGCTGCGTTGTCTTGCCGAAGCCGAGGCCGGGGTCCAGCCAAATCTGGTCACGGCAGATGCTGTGGGCTTCCGCATAGGCGATCTGGCGGTCAAAGAAGGCTTTAATGTCAGCGACGACATCGGTGTAGACCGGGCGAAGCGGGATGTCGCGGGGACGGCCCAGCAGGTGCATGAGGATGACGGGAACGCCGCGCTCGGCGACGAGCGTCGCCATTGCGGGATCGTGGGTCAGGCCGCTGATATCGTTGACGAGTGATGCTCCGGCATCTAAAGCAGCCCCGGCGACTTCGGCTTTGTAGGTGTCAACGGAAATAGGAAGATGCGGCAGCTCTTGGGCTAACCGGGTGATGACCGGCAAAATGCGCCGGATTTCTTCAGCGGCGGGCAGCGGGGAATGGTCGCCGAAGGTGGCGGGGCGGGTGCTTTCGCCGCCAACATCAAACAAGTGAGAGCCGTCCTGGGCCATTTGGTGCGCCCGCGCTACGGCAGCGTCGGTATCCGCGTAGAGGCCGCCGTCGGAGAACGAGTCCGGGGTGACATTTAGGACGCCCATAATCAGGGTTTGCGTCCCCGAAATCAGCGTCAATGATACCGGCCCCGTGCCGCGCGGGAAATCGGGGCAGGGACATCACCGATCCATTCGGGAAACTCATGCGGCAGGATATGGTAAAGGCGGGCCAGGCCGTCTTCACTCAAGCAGAAGCCGCGCTCGGTGACAGCTTCGGCCAAGTCGCGGCGCAGCTTCAAGAGAAAGAACCAGTCCTCGGAAGCGAGGAGCAGGATTTGGCGGGTCTGGTCGTCGTCAAGAAGCTCCAGCGCTTCTTCGGCGTCTTCGTGCGTTTCGCTTTCGGGATGGGCCATGTCTAAAGCGCGGCTGTATTCGCCGACCGCCGCGCCCAAATTGCCCTGCTGCTGGAACAGCAGGCCGCGCCGGAAATGATGGCCGGGATTAAGGGGGTCCAGCCAGACCATCTCGCCGGTTGCCTGCAATGCTTTTTCAATTTTGCCGAGCTGCAAATAAGAAATGCTCAGAGCATCGCGGGCAAAAAGAGAGCGCGGAACAATTTTCAGCAGAGCACGCGCTTCCAAAACCGCTTCGTCGTACCGGCTGGCTTCCACGAGAGTCTCGGTCAGCGCCTCGCGCGGGTCCCGGTCGCCGGGGCTGAGGTGCGTGGAGCGGCGCAGAGCTTCCACCGCCTGCTCGGTGCGCCGGGCTTCGCGGCATAACATTCCAAGCCGAAAGAACGCGGCCCCGTCCTGCGGGCGCAGGGCGGTGACTTCATCCTGACACTGGATCGCTTCGGCAAGTTTTCCCGCCCCGGCAAGGGCCGAGGCACGCTGGGTCAAGCGCCGGGCGCGGGCTTGCAGTCGTCGCCGCTCGGCGGCGGAATCAGACGTGCTTGTCAGCGGGGTCATAAATCGGTGTCCTTTGGAACGCTCAATGCTTGTTGGGTCAGAATACCCGCTTTCGCGGGGAATTGATACCTAAAACGGGCGGAAACTCGTCGAAATACGGGTAATGAAAATTAGAAGAAGATTAGAACACAGGCAGAGAAGTCGCGCCGGGCGGTGCATCGCGTGTTGGGACCGCGCAGTCTGAAAGCGCTCCCGAAGCTTTGCAGTCGTCACAGCCGCCTTCCGCATGATTGACGCAACCTTCCACTTCGCTGACATCTTTCAGCCGCACTTCAACAAACTGCTGGGATTCAAGCTGCACGGTGACGATCTGCTGCACGGCGCTGACTTCTTCCACTTTAGCCCGGCCCAGCGGGGTCATCACCACCATGCCGGCCGACGGCAAGGCGGGCCGGCCTTCGGCGTCTTCAATTTCATAGCGCAGGCAGCACATCAGCTTGCCGCACAGGCCCGAAAACTTCGCCGGGTTCAGCACCAAGTTTTGGTTTTTGACCATCTTCATCGAGACCGGTTGGAACTCGCGCAGGAACGTCGAACAGCAGGTGGGGCGGCCGCACGGCCCAATGCCGGGGAAAATCCGGGCGTGGTCTCTGGCCCCGACCTGGTGCATGATGACACGGGTATGCAGGGCGGCGGCAACTTCGCGCACCAGCTCCCGAAAGTCCACACGGCCTTCGGCGGTAAAATGGAACGTCACCTGCATCCCATCAAAGGCCCATTCGGCCTCAATCAGTTTCATCACGAGCTTTAAGCGGCTGATTTTTTCTTTGCAGACTTTATACGCTTCCGCCTGCCGCCGCTCTCCGCGCTCCCGCCGCTGCCAGTCTTCGGCAGTCGCGTGGCGCAGCAGGCGGCGCACCGGCGCAGGCGCGTCTTCTGGGGACGCCGCCCGAAGCGGCGTTTTGACGAACCCGAACTCCTGCCCGTTTTCGCCTTCCGCAATGACGGCGTCATCCATCGCAAGCGTCAGCCCATTTGGATCACAAAGCGTAATTTTTCCGAGCGTCTTGAAGACCACTCCGGCAACAATCGGCATAAGTAGTTTCCTTCACCACAAATTTTTATCTGTAGGCACTTGCGTCACGGCTTTTTGTCCAAAATTCGCGCCCACCAGGGGCGGCGGGGCTGCTCGCGGACGGCTTCGCGCAGGACTTTCGGCGACAGGGCCGCTTCCTGCATGAGCTGTTCCACTTGGCGGCGCGACTCGGCTTCGGCCTCTTTCGAGGGCGGCGGCGCATTCAATGTCGCCTGGACCAGCCGGGCCGTTCCATGCTGCTCCGGGTCTAAATCGTTTTCGGAGTTTTTAAGATCGTCCGGCATGAAGCGTCTCCTCGGAAGCAGCGGACGGGGCGGTCTTGCGGCGGCTGAGTTCCAGCCGCTCGACGGCATCAACCCGCCGCTCGATTTCTCGGCGCACGTTCACCACAGCGCGGTGCAGCAGGGACTTCGCGGCAGGCTCCGAACGGCTGAGAAGCGGCGCAATCTCGCGCAGGGACAAGTCGCCGAGAAAGCGGTAAACCAGAACATCGCTTTGATCTTCCGGCAGCGCAGCGATGGCGGACCGGACAAGCTGCTGCACTTCATGGCGCTCCGCGATCTCGTGGGGCGTCGGCCCTGCGCCCGGCAGCGCGGAGTCCAGCAGGGTGCGGATGCCGCCAGCAACCGGCCCGTCCAGCGACACGACTCCGGAAGGCGGACGGCGGCGGCTGCCGTCCACCACAAGGTTCACGGCGATCCGGTGCAGCCATGGATAAAGCGAAGCCGCGTCGTCTTTCAGGCGAAAGCGGCCAAGATGCGCCAGGGCGCGGACAAAAGTTTCCGAAGCGACATCTTCCGCATCCTGCACGTTGTTTGTTTGAAGATAAGCCAGACGGTAAATGCGCGAATAGTAGCGCGTGTGCAGCGTCCCAAACGCCTTGACATCGCCGCGCTGCGCCGCCGCGACTAGGGCCATGTCACTTTGCCCACTGCCGCCGCGCCCGCCCGGCAGCGCCGCCGTCAGCCCGGAACACAGCAAAAAGCAAAACATGCGCTCTCCTTACGTCCTCACGCTGCAAGAGATTTTACCATAAAAGACCGGGTTTGGGAAACGACCGGGTTCACGGCAGGACCGACGGCAGTATCTCAAATTGGTTGCCCCACGGGTCACGGACATAAAAGCGCGGGTACCCCATTGGGATCACGGTGTCGTCCACGGCGCAGCCATTCGCCAAAAACCGGGCGTGGGCGGCTTCAACATTCTCCACGGCAAGCGCCGTGTGGCCGTCGCCGACAATGCCGGTATTCGGATAGCCGAGGTGAAAGACAATGGGACCGGCCTCAAACCAAAGCACGGAAGCGTTTGCAAGGCTTGCAGGCGTCGCAACTTCCGTCAGCCCCAGCGCATCGGCGTAGAAGCGGCGGATTTCGGCGGGCGACCCGCCGGGGGCAATGAGGTAGAGATGATGCAGTGTCACGGGTTTATCTCCAGCTTGCGGGCGATGACATACGCAAATGACGCCATCAAGTCATCGGCGGTGCGGTACGTCCAATATTCCGTGCGGTCCAGCAGCAGCCAGCCGGCTTCTTGGGGAAAGAACGCCCGCAAGTCGTCCGCCGTCGCCGTCCAGTAGCGGTCAATCTGAACGCCCCACCCGGCCATCGCCGGGCTGAACACGCCCACCGCGCAGATGCCGCCGGGCTTTGTCGCCCCTTGCAGCCGCTGAAAGTGCAACGGGACTTCGGCGGCAGGCAGGAATTGAAAGACGTTTGCGGCCAGCGCCAAATCATAAGCCTCTCTGGGATACTCAAATTCCCGCGCATCCCCCAGCGCCAAATCTACTTTGTTCAGCGGCAGGCCGCGCTTCTGAAGCAATGCCCGCGTCTTTTGGAGGCCCGACGGCGCAATGTCCCGCGCGGTGACGTGCATCCCGGCCTGCGCCAGAAATGCCGTGTCCCGGCCTTCGCCGCTGCCTAAATCCAGTGCCGTTGCGGCGCTGGGTTTTCCCCCAAACAGTTGAAAAAACCGAAACGCCGTGTGCGTGATTTGGCTCGGCTCCGTGCCGAACACATAGCCGTCCGTGCCGGCATAAACCGGGTCCCAATTCGCCGGCGGCTGAAATGACATAGCGCACTATTCGCCGCGCCGGGTACAATCCCCTGCGTGACTTCGCTTTTTTCTTCCCAGACCGCTTCTTTTCTGCTTTCCCCTGCGGGCCGGATGGCGCTGGCCGAAGCCGGCGTCCTACGCTTAAGCCAGGCGGAAACACTCACGGCTTTGACGCGGCTCCGCCGCTCCGCAACGCCCGAACAAGCCGCGGCCGCTTGGGAGATGTCCGAGCTCAGAAAACGCGGCGAAGCCAAGTTCGGCCTGCTGGCTGCCCGGATGTTCTTTGTCCGCGAAGCCCTGGAACAAGCATCAGGCCGAAAGGTGGCCGATTACCACGCCGCGCGTCTCGCGGCCTCCGGCGCAGTCAGCGTCTCTGATCTCGGCGGCGGCATCGGCGGCGACTCGCTGGCGTTCGCCCGTGCGGGTCTGCGCGTGACGCTCTACGAGAGTGACCTGGTGCGGGCCGCGTTCGCCGCCGAAAACGCGCGTGTTTGGGGACTAGACGGCAAAATCACCGGGCACCAAGCCGATTTCACCGGCGCCGCGCTTGACGCCGACGCGGCCTGGCTTGACCCCGCCCGGCGGCAAAGCAGCCGCCGCGTCTCGGACCCGGAAAGGTACACGCCGCCGCTGTCCTGGCTGCATACGCTTTCGGTGTCAGGGATGCAGTCCATCGGAGTCAAGCTGTCGCCGGCGATTGACCATGCGCTTGCCGCGCCGTTCGGCGCGGAACTAGAGTTTATTTCCGAAAGCGGCGAGTGCCGGGAAGCCTTGCTTTGGCTGGGGCAGGCTCAGTCAGGCCGCCCTTTGTCGGCAACACTCCTTACGCCGTTCGGCCCGCAAACACTGGCCGGCGCTGCCGACAAACGCGGCGACTGGACCGCCCCCGCCGGCAGCCGCTATTTGTACGAGCCGGACCCGGCAGTGATCCGGGCGCATCTTGTCGGCACGCTCGCCGCACAGCTCCATGCCGCCCCGGTAGACCCGCAGATCGCGTATCTGCTCGGCGACACTTTCACGCCGACGCCGTTTGCCGAGGCTTACGAAGTCTTGGACCGATTTCCTTACGGCAAAAAGCGCCTGCAAGACGCACTGACGACGCACAATGCCGGGCGGGTCATCATCAAAAAGCGCGGTTTTTCCCAGGAACCCGATGACATCCGAAAATCATTGAAGCTGCGCGGCACAGGGGAAATGATCGTTGTCCTCGCCCGCACGGGTGCAGGCCACACCGTTTTTCTGTGCCGCTTGCTGCCGCAGGAGTGGCCTGGATAAGTATTGAAAACTTCGTTAGTCATGTCCTTTCAGGTATAATCAGCAAAGAACGGAATGAGGATATGACAATATGCCGCGCATCTACCGCGTGATGAAGCCACTCGACGGCAAGCCAGAAACCGGCAGCGGCAGTTGCATGTTAGGCGTGAGAGAAAGCGATTTAGGAAGAGAAAAAGAGGCGACAGACGATTTTGTAGACCCCGCTAAGGCAGGATTGTCGGTGGGCGGTTGCGTCAGGACTACTTATCTAAATATCCTGCCGCGCCGGCTGCAAGCTCTTTACCCATAATGGGCGCGAGGTGCCAAAGGAAGAAACTCAGATCAAGTTTGGACAATGGGGCAAGGCAACTATGAAGCCGCTCCCATAAGTGCAAACTTAGACTTGCGCTTCCAGACAGAAGATCGTCCGGGGCATGGTCTGGTAGCGCCTAGTCGGAAGATGCTTTTGGGAGAATATCAAGCCGCGCTTGCAGCAACGCAGGACCAGTGGAAAGTAGACGAAGAACATAAAGATGACTGTCCGGTTTGCAGACAATTCGGAATTTCTTGAAGCAATCGCACTGCTCGTTGACTTGCAGTTTGCCCTCCGTGATGATGACGAAGATCGGGCGGATGCGCTTCGGGACGCCTTAGACATACCCCTAAGCAAGTTAAGCTGGGAGGCAAACGAGTGGCTGCGCGGCCTATCCGGCGACTTAGAGATGCTTTGCAATCAAGAGGTCTTCGAGCCGAGCAAGCTCACGCAGGCCGAATATCAACGCGATCTGGGAAGTGCCCTCCAGAACTTCGAGAGCGATCCAGAGGCTGTACTGGTGCTGCTCCGTAAAGAGCAAAATAGTCTGCCTTCAAATGTCGTTGCTTACTACCGTGGGCGTGCCTATCTACTACTCAGTTTACATTCTGTTGCAGTGCTTTTCCTGCGCCTTGCAATTGAACTAAATCCTGAGCGTATTGAATACAAAGTTATTCTTATGGGAGGTTTTTGGTCGGCAGGTAATTCAGAGCAAGCAAGACTTCTTGCAGAAGCCATCATAGAAAGCAGCAATGACCATAAAACGTTTTTTCTGGCGGCAGGGATTTTACTTCACGCTTTGAAGAAGCTTGAACCAGACAATCGGGTGGCTTTTGGCAGGCTGAGGCGGCAAATCGAAGAAACCATCCAAGTTCTGCCGGTGCCCTACTCGCATTCGAGCTTGGTTGGGTTTGGGTTCACACTTCTAGGCGAGATTTCTGAAGTTCTTCACCGCACAACGCAGGCGCGACAAAATTACTCCCAGGCATGTGTGCTGATGCCAAGCGATCCTATGCCCTTTTTGAGTCGTGGACGTCTGGTGTTCAAGACAAACGAGCAGAAAGCACTTGCTGATTTTCGCCAGGCTGTCAATCTAGGTGTTTCTGATCCGTTCCCTTATTTAATACTCGCGCGTGAGGCTCTTAAAACTGGGGATTATGCAGAAGCTCATGCTGTATGCTCATCGGTGATGAAAATTGGCGGGCCTTTAGTTCAAGGACAAGCCTATGAGTTCATGGCGATTGCTGAAGCTCAGGCGCATGGGGAAACTGATCTTGCCCGGCACTATTTCAATGAGGCGCGTCGGCTTTTTCCCTCGGATGGCAACATTCAGAAAAATCAGGCAGCCTTTGAGCAGGCACGCAGCCAGTATAACGAAGACCATTCCAACACCCAGAGCAATGGGGCAAAATATCAATTCGACTTGCAAGAAGTAGATACTGCTGTGCAGAGTGCCTCTGAGAATGAGCAGAACGACTTGCTGGACTTGATGCTGCGAACCAGAACTAAACAGCTTTGGCCCGAAGATAATCTCGTTGCAGTCCCCTCAAATGCGCGACTAAGCATCGCCGCTTGACCGAGCCTCATCCCTTCTTGCGGTATCCCTTTTGACTGATCCTAACAATGTCCCGCAGCCCATGTCAAGCGCCGACAAGCGGTTTAACTTTGGGGCGTGCCTGACGGATGCGGTCGGCTGGCCGCTGGGAGCGGCGCTGTTTTCGCAGACAACGATCCTGCCGGTCTTTCTGAGGCATCTGGGCGCGGGCAATACGACTATCGGTTGCCTGCCGGCGATGTATAATCTGTTGGTGTTCCTGCCGGGGCTGCTGCTGGTCGGCTTTCTCAGCCGCCTGCCGCGTGTGCGGGGCTTTCTGCTCCTTGTCGCCCTAGCGGAGCGGTTTGCGCTGCTATCGCTGGTCCCGTTCACGCTGCTTTGGGGCAGAACGCATCCCGGCTGGCTGCTGGCGGCGACGTTCGGGGCGATTGCAGTCCACGCCGGAGCAATGGGCGTGAATCAGCCTGCGTACTGGGCCGTGATCGGCAAATGCGTTCCTCCGGCCTGGCGCGGGCGGCTGTTCGGTTACGCGGGCGGCATTGCCGGAGTGCTGGGGTTCGGCATGGACGCTTTGCTGCGCCGTCTGCTGTCCGGGCAGGGCGGCGGTTTCCCAGATGGCTACGCGCTGGGATTTCTGATTGGCTTTGCTGTTTTGACGATAAGCTGCCTGCCGCTTGGGTTTGTGCGCGAGCCGGTCAGCCCGCCGCGCACGGAAAATGACCCGCACACAGGCCAGTATCGCCGGGACAGCGTGTATGTTTGGCGCACGAACACAGGCTTCCGGCGGTTCCTGTACGGGCAGATCGCCCTGACGCTGGCGTCGCTCGCCGTGCCGTTTTATGTGCTGTTTGCCCAGCGTCATCTCCATGCGGGAGCGGACAGCGTTGCGGGCTATACGGCGTCGCTCGTGCTGGTGACCGCTTTCGGCGGCTTGCTGCTTGGGGCATGGAGCGACCACGGCGGCAACAAGAACGTCCTGCTGCTGTCGTGCGCTTTTGCCGGAGCGGCGTCCGTTTTGGCGCTGACCGCCTCGACGCCGGTGCTGTTTTACGGCGTCTTTGCCGCGCTCGCTTTGGCATTGGCCGGGACAAGCATTGCGGGTAATAACATCGTCATGGAATACGCGGGAACGCCTGCGGAAATCCCACTGTACACAGCTTTATACAACGCCGTCACCGCTTTGCCCCGCGCCGCCGCGCCGCTTCTCGGCGGACTGCTGGCCGACCATGCCGGCGGCTACGCGAGCGTCTTTCTGCTGTCCGGGGCGCTTGCCGTGTTAGCTCTGCTGCTGACGCTCCGCACAAGCGACCCGCGCTGCCAATAGGACGCTGCCCATAGGAGCCTGCTGACAAATTATGCTTGTATTTATTCCCGCTTCCCCTGACTTTTCGTTCCCCGAAACTGTGGCCGCCCACGGCTGGCGTCGCCTGCTGCCGTTTGGGTGGGACGAAGAAGCGCAGACGCTTTCCCGTGCCGAAGATTTAGGCGACGGGCGCGTCGTCCGCCTCGCAATCCGCGCTCAGGCTGATGGCGTTGCCGTACAAGCCGGCACCGGCAGCGACGAGGCGGAGCTGACCCGCCGCGTCCGGCGGATGCTTCAAATAGACCTGCCGCTCGGCGATTTCCATGCCTACTGCCGCACGCAGCCTGCCCTGGCCCCCATTGCGGATTGCGGCCGGGGAC
This sequence comes from uncultured Armatimonadales bacterium, assembly GCA_964249345.1. Classification (GTDB taxonomy): domain Bacteria; phylum Armatimonadota; class Armatimonadia; order Armatimonadales; family Capsulimonadaceae; genus JANXMY01. The sequence continues at coordinate 9,506 of CAXUBO010000113.1, forward strand.
GAATGCTGCGCTCGCCGACGCTCTGGGAAGACGTTGTCAAAGTCATTGCGACGACCAACACCACTTGGGCGCAGACCATCGCCATGACCGCGCGGCTTGTCGCCGCGTTCGGCACGCAGGGCCGGACGTTCCCTACCGCCGCGCAGATTGCTGCCGTGTCACTGGAAGATTTTTCCGAGAAGGCCCGCATGGGCTATCGCAATGCCTACGTTCATGCCATTGCCTCTGCCGTTACTTACGGCGAGCTAGACCTGGAAGCGTGGCAGTCGGAAACGCTGACGGCGTCTGACCTGCGAAAGCGCCTGCTGACACTGCCGGGCATCGGCCCTTACGGCATGGCCTGCCTCCTGCTGTATCTCGGCAAGCCGGAGCACGTCAACGCCGACTCCGTCGCCCGCGCCGCTCTCTCGCAGGAGCTAGGCCGCCCCGTTACGGACAAAGAAGTCCATGCGTTCTTTGAGACGCATGGTGCATGGCGCGGCTTGGTGTATAACTTTTATCCGTGGAAATAGGAACCCCTCCCGCTCGTTCCTCGCTCCCTCCCCTATTAGGGAAGGGCAATCAAGAGCAGACCCGGCCAAAGAAAAGCACTTGCGTCTTTTGTTTTGCACTTCTCTAGCCCTTCCCTAATAGGGGAGGGAGCGAGGAACGAGCGGGAGGGGTTCTTAAATGTTGTTTATCTGCCAGTCTATTTCGGGCGTGCCGTAAGACTTCAAAGCGGCGTTGATCTGGGAAAAGGGGCGGCTGCCGAAAAAGCCGTTGCGGGCGGATAGCGGCGACGGATGGACGGACTGGATAATCGTGTGGCGTGTTGGATCAATCAGCGGCAGTTTTTTCTGGGCGTAGCCCCCCCACAGCACGAACACGACCGGGTTTGGCTGGGCGTTCACGGCGCGAATGGCGGCGTCGGTGAATGTTTCCCAGCCTTTGCCTTTGTGCGAGTTCGCCGTGTGCGCCCGGACAGTCAGCACGGCGTTGAGCATGAGTATTCCCTGTTTGGCCCACGGCACCAAGTAGCCGTTGTTTGGAATGCGGCAGCCGAGATCATCGCGCAGCTCTTTGTACATGTTTGCCAATGACGGCGGGGTTTCGATGCCGGGCCGGACGCTAAAGCACAGGCCGTGCGCCTGGCCCGTGTTATGGTAAGGGTCCTGCCCCAAAAGAAAAACGCGCGTTTCTTCCAGCGGCGTCAATTGAAAAGCCGAGTAGGTTTCGGCTTCCGGCGGAAAGACTGGGTACTGACGCCGCTCTTCGGCAACAAACTCTTGCAGCTTTGCCCAGTACGGCTTTTGGAACTCGCCGCCGAGCGCCTGGAGCCAGGACAGCGGCAGGGGCGGCGGGGCAGAGGGGGTTTCGTCTTCAAATAGGGAAAGCATCTCGTCCATGCGGTGAATGTACCCGTTTTAGGCCTTCCGGGGTCAAGCATCGGAAACTTCAAACCGCACCCCGCGCGACTCTTTGCCAAGCGCCGTCACAGCGGCGACAGTCAAAAGCACGATGAACACAACAGAGGCCAGGCCGAGACTGTAATTTCCGCCGTGCTGGGTCGCAATTTTTGTCTGAAGGTTGCCGTTGACTGAAGCCAGCAGGTTGCCGAGCTGGTACGCGAGGCCCGTGAAGGTGCCGCGCAGCGCCCCCGGCGACAGCTCCGTCAGATGCGCGGGGATGACGCCCCAAGCGCCCTGAACGCAGAACTGCATCAGAAACGCGCCTGCTGCCAGAAGCAGCGGCGAATGGGAAAATGCCCACAACGGAATAATCGGGATCGCCAGCAGAGCCGAGATCACGATGGCCTTGCGCCGTCCTATTCTTTGAGACAGTGACCCAATCAAAATGCCGCCGGCCAGTGCGCCGAGGTTGAAGATAATGGTGATCGTGCTGACGGTTTGGGGACTAAAGTGGCGCTGCACCTGCAAAAACTTCGGGTACAAGTCCTGCGTGCCGTGCGACATAAAGTTAAACGCCGTCATCAAAAGCACCAAATAAACAAACAGGCCGCCGTGCTGCTGGAAGGCGCTTCTCAGGTCAACCGAAACGCGCTGATGGCGGCCCTGCTCCCAAACCGGCGATTCTTTGACTTTGGCCCGGATAAACAGCGACAGCAGGGCCGGCACCGCGCCGAGAAAGAACATCGGACGCCATCCTAAATGCGGCACGATCAGCGGATACGCCACCGCGCCAAGCAGGTATCCCACCGGGTAGCCTTGCTGCAAAATGCCTGAAAGCAGGCCGCGCACCCCTGCCGGTGCGCTTTCCAGCGCAAGAGACGCGCCGAGGCCCCATTCCCCACCCATCGCCACCCCGAACAATGCCCGGAGAACAAGCAGGGTTGTCAGCGTCGGCGCAAACCCCGACGCCAGTTCCAGCACCGAATACAGCACGACATCCACCATCAGCGGCAGCCGCCGCCCGTACCGATCCGCCGCCGCGCCAAAGAGGAGTGCGCCGATGGGCCGGCAGGCCAGCGTCACAAACAGCAGCGTGACCCCCTGCTGGGCAGACGTGTGGAACTCTTTTTCCACGTCTTTCAAGACAAAGACCAGCAGGAAATAATCAAACGCATCCAGGGTCCAGCCCAGATACGCCGCCAAAAACGCATTACGCTGATCGGCCGTCAGCGCCCGAAGCTGTGCCAGCACTGCCATTCTTGTTCCCTTTTCTGCTACAATTTCTGCTACAATCAATTCTATGGATTTGTTTGATGATACCCCTGCCGCGCCTGAGACCGCGCCGAATACGCCGCTTGCGGCCCGGATGCGGCCGCAGAGTTTGGAAGAGTTTGTCGGGCAGACGCGGATTTTGGGGCCGGACAGCCTGCTCCGACGGGCGATTGAAGAAGATGCACTGACGTCGGTGATCTTTTTTGGCCCGCCAGGCGTCGGGAAAAGCACGCTGGCGGGGATTATCGCACGCCGCACGCAGGCGCACTTTGAGCCTTTCTCGGCAGTGACGCAGGGCATTCCCGATTTACGCAAAGTGATTGAAGCGGCAGCCTTACGCCGCCGAATGTACGGCAAGAAGACCGTGCTGTTTATTGACGAAATCCACCGTTTCAACAAGTCCCAGCAGGACGCGCTGCTGCCGCATGTGGAAAATGGAACTGTTGTTCTCATCGGCGCGACCACGGAAAACCCCTACTTTGAGGTTAACGCCCCGCTGCTGTCCCGCGCCCGTGTGTTCACGTTTGAACCCCTGTCTAATGAGCAGCTTGGGGATTTGCTGGACCGAGCCGTCGCCGACGAAGAACGCGGCCTCGGTGCGTTCAGAGTTGTTCTGGAACCCGACGCCCGCGCCCACTTAGTAGACAAGGCCAACGGCGACGCCCGCACCGCCTTGAACGCTTTGGAGCTTGCCGCGACCACGACGCGGCCCGAATCGCGCAAAGCCGACGCCGTGCGCCGGGTGACAAAAGCTATTGCCGAGGAAGCCTTGCAGCAGCGGGCGATCACCTACGATAAGACCGGCGACACGCACTATGATACGATTTCGGCGTTCATCAAGTCCATTCGCGGCTCCGACCCGGACGCCGGTTTGTACTATCTCGCCCGAATGCTGTCCGCCGGGGAAGACGCCCGCTTTATCGCCCGCCGCTTGGTGATCTTAGCGTCCGAAGACGTCGGCAACGCGGACCCGATGGGCCTCTTAGTGGCGAATGCCGCCGCCCACGCGGTTGAATATGTCGGCCTCCCGGAAGCCCAGCTTAACTTAGCCCAGGCCGTCACTTATTTGGCCGCCGCCCCGAAGTCCAAAGCGTCTTACACCGGCCTTAAACGCGCTCTGGCCGATGTGGAAACCGAGCGGGCCACTCCCGTGCCCAAGCCAATGCGCGACGCCCGCAGCGGCACGGGCCGGGCCGCGCACGGCGATACGCCCTACCTCAACCCGCACGAATACCCCGGCAACTATGTCGCGCAAGTTTACCTGCCCGAAGGCGTCCAAACCCAGCCGTATTATGAGCCGACCGACAACGGC
>CAXUBO010000114.1:0-13403 GCA_964249345.1 uncultured Armatimonadales bacterium
CGATGGTGCCGATGTTCACATGCGGCTTCGAACGATCAAACTTTGCTTTTGCCATGAGAATTCTCCAATATAATTCATAGCCCCTTCCCTCTTAGGGAAGGGGTTGGGGTTAGGTTCTTATCCCTGCTGGCGAACCAGCGACTTGCCGGCAGACTTCGCCATTAGCTCTTCCGAAACATTGCGCGGCACTTCCGCGTAATGCGACGGCTCCATCGTCGAAGAAGCCCTGCCCTGGGTCATAGACCGCAGGCTGGTGACATAACCGAACATCTCCGCCAGCGGCACTTTGGCTTTAATCACCATGGTTGCGCCGTGGCTCTGCTCCTGGCCTTCAATCATGCCGCGCCGGGAGTTCAGGTCGCCGACGACGCTTCCCAGGAACTGATCAGGCGTCACCACTTCAACGGCCATGATCGGCTCTTTGATAATCGGCGTCGCTTTGCGGGCGGCTTCTTTGAACGTCATGGATGCGGCGATCTTAAACGCCATTTCCGACGAGTCCACTTCATGGTACGAGCCGTCGGTGACGCTTACCCGAACATCTACCATCGGGTAGCCTGCCGAAACGCCGGTTTCCATCGCTTCTTTGACGCCGGCCTGGATTGGCCCGATGAACTCTTTTGGAATCGAGCCGCCCACGGTTTTGTTGACGAACTCAAAGCCGATGCCCGCTTCCAGCGGCTCCACAATCAGCTCGCAGTCGCCGTACTGGCCCTTGCCGCCGGACTGCCGCTTGTACGGAACACGCGCCGTCGCTTCCTTTTTGACGGTTTCTTTGTAGGCAACCTGCGGACGGCCTTGATTGGCTTCCACCTTGAACTCGCGCCGCATCCGGTCAATGATGATGTCCAGGTGCAGTTCGCCCATGCCCGACAAAATGACCTGGCCGGTTTCTTCGTCGGTGCGGATGCGAAGGGTCGGGTCTTCGGCAGAAAGCCGCTGCAAAGCCATGCCCATCTTCTCTTGATCAGGCTTGGTCTTCGGCTCAATGGATACCGAGATGACCGGCTCCGGGAACGTGATGGTTTCCAGAAGCACAGGCTTCTTTTCGTCCGCCAGAGTATCACCCGTCGTCGAGAGCTGAAGGCCGACAGCCGCCGCGATGTCTCCGGCGAAGACTTCGTCCACTTCTTCGCGCTTATTGGCGTGCATCCGCAGAATGCGCGAAATGCGCTCCCGCTTGCCTTTGTTCACATTGTAAACGTAAGAGCCTTTAGTCAATGTCCCTGAGTAGACCCGGAAGAACGTCAGGTTGCCGACATGCTGATCGTTCATCAGCTTGAACGCAAGCGCCGAGAACGGCGCGGAGTCGGACGGCTCACGCGGCTCTTCTTCCTCGGTATCCGGGTTCAGAGCCGCAACTGCGCCTTTGTCCAGCGGCGACGGCAGGTATTCAATGACCGCATCCAGCAGCGGCTGAACGCCTTTATTCTTGTAGGCAGAGCCGCACAGGATCGGGACGATGTCGAGGCTGATGGTCGCCTTTCGAATAGCCGTCTTCAGCTCCGCCGCCGTGATCGGCTCTTCCATCAGGAACTTCTCGATAAGCTCTTCGTCGGTTTCTGCGACTTTCTCGATCATCAGCGCCCGGTACTTCGCGGCTTGCTCCTGTAAGTTCGCCGGAATGTCAACGACTTCAAAGACCTTGCCGTCATCGCCTTTGTAAACAATCGCTTTGTTTTCCACCAGGTCAATAACGCCCGTGAAGTCCTGCTCGGCCCCAATCGGGATTTGCAGCATGACGGCATTCGCACCCAAACGGTCAACAATTGTGCCGACGGCGAAGAAGTAATCGGCCCCGGTGCGGTCCATCTTGTTGACGAAGCACATGCGCGGGACGCGGTACTTGGTGGCCTGACGCCAGACAGTCTCGGACTGCGGCTGAACACCGGCCACAGCGTCAAACAGCGCCACGACGCCGTCCAGGACGCGCAAAGAACGCTCGACTTCCACTGTGAAGTCAACGTGTCCCGGCGTATCAATAATGTTAATGCGGTGGGTCGGAACCCGGACCCCAGTTTTAGCGTCTGCGGTCTCCAGGCCCCAGAAACAAGTAGTCGCCGCCGACGTGATTGTGATGCCGCGCTCCTGCTCCTGTTCCATCCAGTCCATCGTTGCCGCACCTTCATGCACTTCGCCGATTTTGTAAGAGCGGCCCGTGTAGTACAGAATTCGTTCGGTACAGGTGGTTTTGCCGGCGTCAATATGAGCAGCAATGCCGATATTGCGCGTTTTTTCCAGGCTATATTCTCGTGCCATAGTGTTTTGCTTTCAACCTTGACAAGTAGTTGAAAACTACTCGCTGGGAGAAGTACCCTTCGGGTAGAAGGAAATATAGGTCAGTAGTCTCTCGTCCGCAGGACGCTTGACCTAGCGAGTAGTTTTCAACTACTCGTCGCGGGAACTAGAAACGGTAATGGGCGAACGCTTTGTTCGCGTCGGCCATCTTGTGCTTTTCTTCGCGCTGACGCACCGCCGAGCCGGTATTGTTCGCGGCATCGGTCAGCTCGGCGGTCAACCGGTCAATCATGGTTTTGCCGTTGCGACGGCGAGCGGCGGAGACCAGCCAGCGCAGCGCCAGCGACGTTTTGCGGTCGGCTCGAATTTCCATCGGCACCTGGTAGGTCGCACCGCCCACGCGGCGGGGCTTGACTTCTACCTGGGGCATGACGTTTCGAACGGCTTGCTCGAAAATCTCAATGCCCTTGCGGCCGGATTTGGCTTCAATCGCATCCAGAGAACGATAAAAAATCGTCTCCGACAGGCTCTTTTTGCCGTCCAGCATCATTCGGTTGACAAAACGTGTCACCAAACGGTTGTGGTAAACGGGATCAGGCAGTATCACGCGCTTTTTCGCGGGTCCTTTACGCGGCATATCTTAATTCTCCATTACAAAGTCCACCCACTGAAGTGCATGGCTGAAAGGCGCTTCGCGCCGGCTGTCCTACGGACAGAAGATGAGATCACGATTTGCTTGCCCTTTGTCCGCAGGACAATCAGCCGAAGGCTCCTCAGCCCAAGATTTTAATTCTGGGCTGACGTCACGGATTTCAATCCGTGGTCATTAACGCTTCTTGCCGGTTGTCGCCGGTGCGCCGGGCTTCGGCCGCTTGGTGCCGTACTTCGAGCGGCTGGATTTGCGGTCTTTAGTGCCCTGCGTGTCCAGCGTGCCGCGCACAATATGGTAGCGAACGCCCGGCAGGTCCTTGACGCGCCCGCCGCGAATCAGTACGACACTATGCTCCTGCAAGTTGTGGCCGATGCCGGGAATGTACGCGGTCACTTCCGTGCCGGGGCTGTTGCGGCCCGAAGAAGTCAGGCGCACACGGGCAATCTTGCGAAGCGCGGAGTTCGGCTTCTTCGGCGACACAGTGCGGACCACGAGGCAGACGCCGCGCTTCTGCGGGTTGCCCTTCATGGCGGGAGCTTTGCTCTTTTTGATGGTGCGCTTGCGGCCTTTGCGTACTAACTGGCTGATCGTCGGCATTACGACTTAGGTCCTTTCGGTTTCGATAAAAAGTTAAAGAGTGCTGAGGCACAAAAACACCCCGCTCGCTTTCAGTGTCCCCAGAAAGTGGACACGGCGGCACGGGGCAGAACGTCCAAAAGACGATGTTGCGTTTTAGTTCCAGCTCAAACCCACACGGGAAAAATGAAAAGCTGGCCGATGCCCCTCCAGCACAGACGAAATTCTTCTGAAAACAACCTCCCTATTATACTGCCCGTTTATGTGTATGTCAAGGGTTTGGCTAGTCAGACACAAAAAATGTGCGGTTACAGAAAGCAAAAGTGCTGAGGGTACAATATAGGCATAAACTCACTTAAGCCCGGTAGCCGCCAAGAATTTTTCGACCGCTTGAAACTGAGTGTGACCGCAAAGCGGACCTCATGCTGTCGCGGGAAGGAAAGAAAGATCAGTAAACAAAAACAATCTGCAAAATTACACGGGTCAATGCAGGCGGCAGCGCGTAAATTTATTTTGTACGTCTCAGAAGCGTTCCAAACTTCGGATTAAAGCAGTTTTAGCTTTTTCTAAGAAGCGCCCTGCTTATGCTTAACGCGAAGACGGCGTCTCATCGCGCTGTTCCGCGCATTTCCAGGCGCAGGCCGTTTTCGTTCCCGCCATGCAGGTACAGCCACGCCGACTTAGAAACCGGGCCGGGGACAAGGCGGTGCATGGAGAGGCTGACTCGGACCGGAACTGTTTGGCCCGGTGCGACTCGGACCGGCAGCGACTGTGTTTCGGCAATGGAAACCTGCACACAGTCGCACTCGACCCCGACGCGCTCAACCGTCAGCGTCGTCCTGGTGTCGTTGCGGAGCAGGAACGTATGGACAAGCGGCTTTTCCTCCGACAGCGGGCGGGGAGCGAACTGCCAAAAAGCGGCAGCCGGATGAACAACGACTGTGCCTGAATTGGGAACGATTGACAGCGCGGGCAGCGGCGCGGCTTGAGCGCGAAAAGCGCACAAAAGCAGCAGCAAAACGGCAAAAGGCCGGAATGTAATCATAGGGAGAGTATAGCACTTTTTCAGAAGCAGAAAGGCAGCCGGAAGAAATCACAGACGCGAGACATTGACAAACAAAAAGCGCCGGGTATAATAACTTCACTTCGCCGCTTGATCCGGGGTCGTCCAATGGCAGGACCGCAGTTTTTGGAGCTGTTTATCGGGGTTCGAATCCCTGCCCCGGAAGCGTTTTCCGGTATGGTCAAATGGTCGCAGTCTTGAAACGCGCTTACACACTCGAAACGCGCTTACACATTGGATGGGTCTCAAATCATGGATACAGAGTATTTCCGTGCGGATGATGTGATCACACTGACGCAGGGCGAGTGGCAGGAACTGGTGTCGTCCATCCAAAATCTGGTCCAGGCGAACAGCGCCCTGCTCCAAACCGTCTCGGAGCTGATGGCCCAGCGCAATCAGGCTATCTCCCAGCACCCCACCCCAACGCATCCCGCGCCCGTGCATCCAACGCCCGCTCCCGATCCTTACGACCTTCGCACCCTCAACCACCTCCTGACTGACACTCCTTAGAAACTGTATAAAAAAGTGACGACCGACTCAAGTCGCGGCAACAAGGGACCGAAGTCCGCCTTTGTAGACTCAAACACGTTCTTTTTGAACCTGCGAAGGCAGGTTTCGTGTTTTTGTTGCTGCGATTTCAATCGCCCGTTCCACTTTCTACACAGTCTCTTAGCTTGTTTGCCTTAAGCGCAGAACAAACGCAGCGCAAGCCCGGACACTGTTGTCGCAGTGTCCGGGCTTTTTTGCGCGTTTTGTGAACTCAGAAGGACTTTGGTGGGTTAGACACGAATAGGGCGGGGAATATAACGGCAGGAAACACACTTACTGACATAAAATACGGGCTTGCCCGAAGGGAGCGTTTGCATGGAGATCGCAATTGTTGGCCTCGGACGCATGGGCATGAACATGCTGGAGCGGCTGGCCGCAGACGGACATACCGTTTATGGGTTTGATACAGACCCGGCAAAAATGCCGGAAGTGGAGAAGCGCGGCGGCAAAGGAGTGACAGACCTGGGCGAAGCGGTCAAAAACCAGCAGCAGGAACACAAGGTTGCTTGGATCATGGTGCCGCAGGGAAAGCCGGTGGATGAAACCATTGAAAAACTGCAAGGCGTACTGTCTCCAGGCGACATCATTATTGACGGCGGCAACTCGTACTTCAAAGACACGGTTCATCGGGGCAAAGCGCTGGAAGAGCACGGCATCCATTATCTAGACTGCGGCACGTCCGGCGGCGTCTGGGGCCTGAAAGAAGGCTACTGCCTGATGTACGGCGGCAACCCCGATGCCGCGAAGTTCTGCGAGCCGGTTTTTAAGACGCTCGCGCCCGAAGACGGCTACATCTACACGGGCGCTTCAGGATCGGGCCATTATGTCAAGATGGTGCATAACGGCATTGAATACGGAATGCTGCAATCTTACGGCGAAGGCTTCGACATCCTTCATGCCAGTGAATACAAGCTGGACTTGACCGGCATCGCGTCGGCCTGGCGCTACGGCAGCGTCGTCCGCTCCTGGCTGCTGGACCTTTTGGTGCTGGCGTTCCAAAGCGATGACAACTTGGTGAAAGTGCGCGGCTATGTGGAAGACTCCGGCGAAGGACGCTGGACCATTCAGGAAGCCATTGACCACAATGTCCCCGCGCCGGTTATCACGGCGTCTTTGTACGAGCGGTTTCATTCGCGCCAGCCGGAGAACTTCGCCGCGAAAGTCATCGCGTCGCTTCGCAACGAGTTCGGCGGCCACGCGGTTATGTCTGCCGAAGGCACCGTACATGATGCCACGGGTTCCGGCGATGGCGCGGTCTACAGCGGCACCTCCGAAAGCACGGCGGACCAAATCCAGCCGGGCGCTTCCGCTGCCGAAGCGGCGGAAACGATTGATGCGATAGATGCCTCCACGGCTGTTGATCCGGCAGCCGAGCCGGCAAAGGGATAATTTGGAGAAGCTCTGGGCAAACCTGCATGGCGGCAGCACGCATTTTCCTATCGGCATGATGATTGCTTCCGTGCTGTTTGATGCCCTGGCGTATTTTACAAGCCGTGAGCCGTACAAAAGAGACCTGCACGCGGCTGGGTTTTACACGCTGCTGCTTGGCGCGGCGGGATGCTTTGCCGCCGTGCTGTCCGGCCTTGCGATTTCGGCCTGGAAGTTCTTTGGGGCTGGAATACTGGCAGAGCACCATGACTTTGTTTGGCCGGCCTTCGGCCTGATGATCGGCCTGGCTGTCTGGCGCCTAGTCGTGCGGGGCGAGGCGACGCGCCCGGCCTTCGGCATCTACTTAGTCTTTGCCGCGCTCGCGGCAGTGCTGATGAGTGCGGCAGGCTACTTTGGCGGTGAGCTGTTAGGAAGTTAAAGACCATTGGCGCGTGAGCTGAAAGGATTAGTGGCCGGCCTTGCCGCCGGCCTCGGCGTCGTCGGCGCGTCTTACGGAGTTTCGGCGATTGCCGTGCATGGGCAAGCCGCCAAAGCAGTCTCGCAGGCAAAGCCTGTGACCGCGCAGCCGGGAGTTGAGCCTGCCTCAACTCAGCTTGTTGCGTCCGGGGCGGCCCTCTACAGCTCCCTTCCCTGCGTCGGCTGCCACGGCGCATCGGCGCAGGGGGGCGGCATCGGCCCGACGCTGCGGCACCTGGGTGACCCGGACGCCAAAGTTTACCGCAACATCGCAAACGGTTTTCCGGGCAAAATGCCCGCCTACAAAGATCAGCTTACACCGGCACAAAGCAACGCGCTTGTTGCTTATATTCAATCTTTGGAGTAAATGGAGTTTTTATGACCATGCAAATGACCCCGCCCAAAGCGGCGGAACAAGCCGCGCCTGACCCGCTTTTGATCGAGAAGCCTATTCCGCCGTGCTGCCTTGTCATCTTCGGCGCGACGGGGGATTTGACCCATCGCAAGCTGATTCCTGCCCTGTTTTCACTGGAAGCGCAGCACCTGCTCCCGGCTCATTTCAAAATCATCGGCTTTGCCCGGCGCGAGTTTTCCGACCATTCGTTTCGCGACGAGCTGCAAGGCTCTTTGCAGGAGTTCGCGCCCGACCTTTGGAAAGAAGGGCAGGATGCCTGGCAGCGGTTTTCCCGCCGAGTCGTCTTCCATCGCTCGGACTTCGACAACGCCGCCGGCTTCTCCTGGCTGAAGGAGCGCTTGGACAAGTTCGACCAGTCCGAAGGAACGCAGGGCAACCGCCTGTACTATTTGGCGACGCCGCCTTCCACCTATTCCACCGTCATTCAGCAGCTCGGCAAGGCGGGACTTGTCAAATCCGGCACGGAAAAAGACAGCACAGGCTTCACCCGGATCATTGTTGAGAAGCCGTTCGGCTCGGATTTAGACAGCGCCAACGCCTTGAACGAGCAGCTCAAGCAGGTCTTTGACGAAGACCAAATCTACCGCATTGACCATTATCTGGGCAAAGAAACCGTCCAGAATATCTTTGTGTTCCGGTTCGCCAATCTGCTGTTCGAGCCGCTGTGGAACTCGAAATACATTGACAACGTGCAGGTCACAGTCGCCGAAACAGTCGGCGTCGAGCAGCGGGCCGGCTACTTCGATCATGCCGGCGAGCTGCGGGACATGGTCCAAAGCCATGCTCTGCAAATGCTGGCGCTCATCGCCATGGAGCCGCCGAACACGCTGAACGCGAACGACATCCGCAACGAAAAAGCCAAAGTCCTGCGGGCCATCAAGCCGATTTTAGGCGACAACTGCGATGAGTGCGTCGTGCGCGGCCAGTACGGGGCGGGCGAGATCGGCGGCAAAGATGTTCCGGCATACCGGGACGAGCCGAACGTACCCAAAGACTCCGTTACCGACTCATTTGTCGCGCTGAAGCTGGAAATCCAAAACTGGCGCTGGGCTGGTGTCCCGTTCTACATCCGGGCCGGGAAGCGGCTGCCGGAGCGGGTTACGGAAGTCAACATCACATTCAAAGACCTGCCGACGGTGCTTGTCGCCACGGCCGACAACAAGCCGGAAGAGCCGAACGTCATTACAATCCGAGTCCAGCCGAATGAAGGCATTTCCATGCGCCTCGGAGCCAAGCCGCCCGGCCAGAAGACCGTCGTTCAGCCCGTAGACATGAACTTCACTTACGGCACATCCTTCGGCCAGCGTATCCATGACGCCTACGAGCGACTCATTATGGACGCGCTTCTCGGTGATCCGTCGCTTTTTACCCGCGACGACGAAGTGGAAGCCGAATGGGGTTTGATTACGCCCGTGCTGAAGTCCTGGGCCGAGCACCCGCCGTCGGCGCTGCCGAACTACGCTGCCGGAAGCTGGGGACCGGAAGAAGCCGACAAAATGCTCACCGACTCCGGCCGAAGCTGGTGGAACAGATAGCACACGCCGGAAAGACCCGGCACCTTCAGTGCCGGGTCTGCTCAGAAAGGATAAACTATGCCCACAGTTGCCATTGAAGGCCGAGACGCATTTGAAGTCGAGACCGGCATAAAGCTGGTTCTCGCTATTGAAGATTCCGGCTACGACATCCTGCACCGCTGCGGCGGCATTGCTCGCTGCACCACCTGTAAAGTTCATTTTTTGAGCGGCGAGCCGTCTGAAATGGGCGAAGCCGAGCGCGAAACCCTGGAAGAAGACGGCCTTTTGGGCCAGTACCGCCTGTCCTGCCAGGTGCGCGTCACCCAGGACATGACCCTGGACCCGCCCGACCGCGCCGGCGACCGGGGCATCCCCGCCGGTGAACGCCCCGAAGATTAAACAAGGCCCAAGTTATGCCGACCTACCTACAACGCTATCAACAAGGGGAATGTAAGCAGGTTTGGACGGAACTGATTGCGCTCGGTGAGCAAGTCCGGCAGGAACCACTTCTATCGGACGCGCTCGCCGTGGCGCGTGAAACTATGTCGCGTGTTCGGGTGAACGCTGAGACCATCGCACTGCGCCTGCAAAGCAGTGGGTATCACTTTGGTTACGAAGCAGATGAAGACGAAGAAGAGGACAGCCTCACTCCTCCTTACCATCCTCCTTCGCCAAATGCTGCAAAGCAAGTCGCAGCACTTGAAGAGCTTGTTGGGCCTTTGCCGCTTTCACTGCGAGCCTGGTATGAGATCGGCGGCAGTGTTGACTTTATCGGCTTCCACCAGCTTTGGCCAGACATTTACACAGACCCACTTGTGATTAGTCCAATTGAATATGCTTTTGACGAATTCAAAAACTGGCAGTTCTGGGTCGCAGAGCATGGACGAGAGGAAGCTGGCCCATTTTGTATTCCCATTGCGCCAGATTATTATCACAAAGATAATGTGAGCGGAGGCGAGCCATATCAGATCAGAATGCCTTGTGTTACTGCCGATGCGAAGCTGTTTAACGAATGGCACGACACAAACTTTGTTGAATACTTGCGCGAATGTTTCCGCTGGGGCGGCTTCCCTGGCTTTGACATTCAGCACCCAATGAACCCAAATCACCTTAACGCCGATGCTGTCATGCCGCCGGAACACCTCGCGCTGCTGACGGCGGGTTTGCTGCCGATTTAGGAAACGCGAGAGGCCGAGGGAGTGAATTCCCTCGCTGTTAGGGCTGCGCCCACCTGTCCAGGGGACAGAAGATCGGCCCAACGAAGATCGGCATTTGCGTCCCCTGGACGCGCGGCAATTCCGATTGCCTGCCAGCGAGGGAGTTCACTCCCTCGTTCTCTTACAACGACCGGAACACTCCCCATGTCCGAAAAAAAAGTCGCCTTGCTGTATGACCCCGCCGTGCAGCAGCACCGTCCGCCGGACGGACACCCGGAACGCCCGGCACGGGTGCAGGCTGTGATGGATTTATTGCAGCAGTCGGGAACCCTGGAACGGCTGACGCGGCTTCCTGTGACTCCTGCGACGCGGGCGCAGATTGAGCTTGTCCACGCGCCGGAGTATTTGGACATCGTGGAACAGGTCGTCTCAGAAGGCGGCGGCCCATTTGCAGAACGCATCGTTTATCAGGGCAGAAGTTATGTAGATACATCAGGCAAAGGAACAGTCGCATCGGCGGGTTCGTTGGAGGCGGCGACTGCTGCCGCTGGGGCAAGCATCGGCGCGGTAGACGCTGTCATGGCGGGCGGCATGGACGCCAGCTTTGCTGTCGTGCGCCCGCCGGGACATCATGCGCCGCCGGACCGGGCGATGGGCTTCTGCATCCTCAACAACGCCGCCATTGCCGCTGCTCATGCTGTTGCCGAGTACGGCCTGTCCCGCGTTCTACTGGTAGACTTTGACGTGCATCACGGCAACGGCACGCAGGACTGCTTTTACCAATCACCCGAAGTGCTGTATTTTTCCACGCACCAGTCTCCAGCGTATCCATTCACCGGAGCTGTGGAAGAAGTGGGCGCAGGCGCGGGGGTCGGCTTTACGGCAAATGTCCCTCTGCCGCCGGATGTCGGCGAAGCGGGCTTTTTGCAGGCGTTTGATACCATTCTGCGCCCCCTTGCCCGCCGGTATCAGCCGGAGCTAGTCATTGTCTCAGCAGGATACGATGCTCACTGGCGCAACTCGCGCTATGTGCAGGGCATCCGGGAGCGGCTGACCGTGCGCGGGCTGGCTGCGCTGTCTCAGAGCCTTCGGGAAATCGCTGACGCTTACTGCCCAGGCCGCTTGGTCGGCATCTTGGAAGGCGGCTATGACCTAGCATCCCTTGCCTACGGCGTGCTGGGAACCCTGCGCGTCTGGCTCGGCGACATCGAGGTTGACGACCCGCTTGGCCCGCCGCCGACACCCGCTCAGGAGCCGGACATCACCCCCCTGCTGGAACAAGTCAAGCGGGCGCACGGACTGTAGCAATCCCTCCCGGCACAAGTGCCTTCTCTTCCCTGTTAGGGGAGGGCTTTGAGCATAATTACAGCCCCTGCCTCTTGTCCAGAGGCAGGGGCTTTCGCTTTACTTTAGCCTTTCCCTAATAGGAAAGGCGCTTGTGCCGGGAGGGGTACTAGCGGCTTGCCACGAGTACCGAACGCGGCAGGGTAGGGGCGGGTTTACCAAACAAGACAAGCGCGTGGGGAACGGGGCGGCTGGGAATGCCGGGCGACGTGTGGCCGGTCACAAGGATTTTTTTGCCGTACACCAGCGACGTGCTGAAGCCGGAATCGAGCAGAACCGCTTCCTGAACTCCGATGGACTGCAAAGCGACGGCAAGGCTGGACGACGCAGTGACATACGTTGTCGCGCCGAGGGCGGGGCGGCCATCCGGCAGCAGGCAGAAGAACGCACGGCGGCGCGGGTCTTCCGCATCATGCACTTGAAACGTGTCAATTTTGGTCCGGTCGGCGGCCTGGCCGTTGTGGACCAGCCAGACGCCGCCTAGGAAAACGTCGGTAAGTCCCGGCAGCCAGGACTCTAAAGCGTCCTGCGTCTGCATTGTAGCCGGATCGTAGGGAATGAAGCGGGTTTGCGTCTTGGACAGCAGCACCAGAGGCCGGCCTACCAGGAGCTTTGTCCGGTCTTCGGGATTAAACACAGCTTTCGTCTCATTACCACAGAGCGACGGGCCAATCAGCGTGTTGTCTGTTCCCTGCACTGAAGCGTTCACGAAAAACGTCCCATTAAGACCGGCCTGCGCCCCGGCTTCCTGCACCATCTCGTCCACGCCCCGGCGGAGCGCGGCGCGGCGCGTCTGCGGGACGCCGCCTTCAATCAAGATGAACGGGACACCGTTTTCGCGGGCGTGTATGACAAGAAGCGGAGACTGCGGGTTTGGAAGATCAGTTCCTACCTGCGCGTCATGCAAAGGAGCAGCGACGGGCGGGACGGCGGCTGCCACTGGCGGCGGCGGGGCGGCAGAGGGTGAGGGAATTACATAAGCGAAGGCGCTGCCGAACACTGCGAAAATAAAGGCGGTGCTGACTGAGCGCAGGGCGGTCCACTGACGCTCCTGAAGAGACTTCTTGGCTTGGGATTGCATTAAGGAAAGTATATCTTAGAAAACATGATTTGTCAACACAAGCATTACATGATAACAAAATAACAGAATTTTAGAATGTGAGACCTTTCACCTGAATGCCCAGGCCGAGGCTGCGGGTGCGGAAGTTATATGACAAAACCGGAGTGAAGCCGCGCAGAGCCGGGCCGAGCGCCGCCTGATAATCAATCACGCCTCCTTTTGCCAGGTCATACCGAACTCGTCCAGCCGCGACCAGCCGGGAGTTGCCGGTCTGGAACCGCAGGTCCAGCTCGCGCGACGTGTCCAAAACGTCAAAGTTAAAGGGCGAGCTGCCGCTCACGTTGCTGACGAGTAGTTGAATGCCGACTGCGGAGATGTCCGAAAAGTAGTGGTTGACCGCAACATTAAGCTGGTCGTAACGATAGGCCGACTTGTCGCCGCTGTAACTGCTGCTGGTGATGGTCACGCTTGGCAGCAGCACGGTGTTCGGTGCAATCAGCAGCGGGCGCGTATTGAGGCCGGCTTGAGAAAACACGCGGCGGGCGCGAGTGTCGCCGGCGGACAGGGACTGTTCCCGGTACTCTCCCACGGTTTCCTGGGCCTGAGCATACAAGACAATGTGCCGCAGGGAAGCCCGGAACGACTGTGGATCGCCGGCAGCGGGGGCGCTCGGCACGGGAGAAAGCGGCACGCTGCCGCTGAGCGTCACTTCCGGCAGGCGGCTGACATACAGGTCGGTGCGGCGGTTGCCGCTGGCGGCCACATGCGCTGACAGGTCTTCGGCGAGATACAAGCCGCCGTACGAAGGCGCTTTGAAAAGCTGGATTGGGTCTGGGTCCGGCAGGAAGTCCTGGAACCGCAACGGATCGCCTTCCGGCAGCGGGCCGGGCAGCACCGTTGCTGCCGCCCGGAGGCGCGAAAGAAGTGAGGGCGGGCCGGCATAAGGCGCCGCAGGCGCGGCCTGCCGATGCGGCTCATACAGGGTCTGAA
>CAXUBO010000115.1:0-13390 GCA_964249345.1 uncultured Armatimonadales bacterium
TGTTCTCCTTAAACCAGGTCAGATACTCAAATTACTTGATCAAAACGAAGTGCGTAGAACTTCAGTTCCAAGCTTCTCTGCCGCCGCTAAATCTTATGCCAGGGCGTAATCCGCTTCTTCTTCCGTCACGTCCGCTTCCAGCGAGGCCGGCAGCTTTTCCGGGATGCCGATGGCGACGCCGCGAACTTTGGCTTCCATCTCCGCCATCACGTCGGGATGCTCGTCTAAGTAGGTCTTCGCATTCTCGCGGCCCTGCCCAATGCGCGTGTCGCCGTAGGTGAACCAGGAGCCGGACTTGTTGGCAATGCCTAATTCGATTGCCATGTCCAAAATTCCTCCTGAGCGGGAAATTCCGGTGCCGAACATGATGTCAAACTCGGCCTGGCGGAAGGGTGGGGCGACTTTGTTCTTGACAACCTTGACTTTGACCCGGTTTCCGACCATATCCGTGCCTTGCTTAAGCGTTTCCACACGGCGAATGTCCAGGCGAACCGACGCATAGAACTTCAGCGCCTTGCCGCCCGGCTGCGTTTCCGGGTTGCCGAACATGACGCCGATCTTTTCACGCAATTGGTTGATAAAAATAATCACGGTATTGGTCTTGCTGATGCTGCCTGAAAGCTTTCGCATGGCCTGGGACATCATGCGGGCCTGAAGGCCCATGTGGCTGTCGCCCATCTCCCCTTCAATTTCGGCTTTCGGGACCAGCGCCGCGACGGAGTCGATGACAATCAGCGCAATCGCGCCGGAGCGGACCAGGCCGTCGGTAATTTCCAAAGCCTCCTCGCCCGTAGACGGCTGGGACACCAGCAGGCTGTTGATGTCCACGCCCAGCCGCTTGGCATATTCCGGGTCCAGCGCGTGCTCGGCGTCCACAAAGGCGCAGATGCCGCCCAGCCGCTGCGCTTCCGCAACCAGGTGCAGCGCAAGCGTCGTCTTGCCCGATGATTCCGGTCCGTACACTTCCGTGATGCGCCCTTTGGGAATGCCGCCGACGCCGAGCGCAATGTCCAGGGCTACCGACCCCGTCGAAATCGCTTCGGTGACGAGCTGCTCCGCCTGGCCCAGACGCATGATCGCGCCTTTGCCGAACTGCTTGTCAATTTGTGCAAGTGCTGTTTCTAATGCCTTTTCTCGATCCATTTCCCGTTCTCCCTTTAATCCCAGTCCGAAAAACATCTCATCAAACATGCGTTCGTAAACACTGGATTGTACCCTATCTTAAGCACTAAGTCAAGAAAAATGTCATTTTTACTAGGTGATTTTACCCTCAACAATTGACAACAATTTCTTATAAGAATAAACATGCCTTGACTTCTGTTTTGTTCCCGGTTATACTGACCAAGTTCCGAAAACTTGATGCATTGCCTGAAATTTAGCGCAAAGGCCGGCTCGCCTGCAAAGCGTTCCGGCATGGCGCACAAGCTTCACTGCTGAAATGCTTGCGCGTGCAACCACTCATAGGAGAGACCATTTGCAAACAAAAACAGCCCGCACGTTCGGCTACGTTTCCGTCGCGACTTTATTTTCCGCGACTGCGCTCCTCGTCCCGTTCGCGGCAGCCGCCGCACAGAACACCGCCGTTCTCGCGCCGACGCCTGCCGCCACTCCTGCGATCATCCCCGCCCGCGATAGCCCGGCACTGCTGGCAGACCCGGCAATCGGCAACATTTCCCTGCCGCCGCTGGTCGTGGTTGTTGACGGTACCCGTCCTGCCCAAGCGCTCACCACATCTGCGGCGACCGTCGGCGATGCGCTGACCAGCGCAGGCATCGCGGTAGATCATAAGGATTGGGTCACGCCTGCCTTGTCTTCGCCCATTAAGAACGGTCTCAAAATCGTCATTCGCCGCGTCCGGCTGGAGACTCAGAACGAAACCCGGTCCATTCCCTTCAAGACCGTCTTCAAAATGAGCCGCGCCGTTCCGCCCGGCCACATCCAGGCGGGCGCCCACGGCGTTCCCGGCGTGCTGACCAAGACATACAACGCCCGCTTCGTCAACGACGCGCTGAAGTCGCGGACACTGATTTGCAGCCGCGTGACCACGCCGCCGGTGGATCAGGAAACGCTGGCCGGCATTCGGGTTCGGGAAGCGCGGGCGCTGCCGTCGCGCTCCGGCTCCTACCAGCGGATGCAGTGCTTTCACATGGTTGCTACCGGCTACTCGCCTTATGAGGGCAGCAGTGTGGGCCGCTGCGCCAACGGAATGCGGGCCGGCTACGGCGTTGTCGCCGTGGACCCGCGTTTGATCCCGCTTGGCTCCAAGCTTTATATTGAAGGCTACGGCTACGCCCTGGCCGGAGACACCGGCGGCGCGATCAAAGGTCATCGGATAGACCTCGGCAACACCACATTCCGGGAAGCCTCTGATGTCGGACGCCGCGCGGTGACGGTTTGGGTCTTGGCAGGCCGTTAAATCAATTGCACTTAAGCACCATGCGACAGGGAATTATCAACCAGTACCGTGCGTACCTGCCGGTGTCGGAAGCGACGCCGGTCGTGACGCTGTTTGAGGGTGACACGCCGCTCATCCCCGCGCCCCGGCTGTCGGCGGTCATCGCGCCGGGCCTGAAAATTTTGCTGAAGTTCGAGGGCATGAACCCGACCGGCTCGTTTAAAGACCGGGGCATGACTCTGGCCGTAACCAAAGCCCTGGAAGACGGCGCACAGGCGATCATGTGCGCGTCCACCGGCAACACCAGCGCGGCGGCGTCGGCCTATGCCGCGCGGGCTGGGCTTGCCTGCGTCGTGCTGCTGCCGAACACGGACGTTGCCCTCGGTAAGCTCTCCCAGGCGCTGATCCACGGGGCGAAAGTGCTTGCGATTGAAGGCACGTTTGACGACGCCTTGCGCCTCACGCGCGAAATCTGCGATCAATACCCCATCACCATTGTCAACCACGTCAATCCCTACCGAATTGAAGGCCAAAAGACCGGCGCGTTTGAAGTCTGCGACGCGCTCGGCAATGCTCCAGATTTTCATGCCCTGCCCGTCGGCAATGCCGGCAACATCACGGCCTACTGGAAAGGCTACAAAGAGTACCACGCCGCCGGCAAGTCCCGGAAGCTGCCGCGAATGCTCGGCTTCCAGGCGTCTGGAGCCGCGCCGATTGTGGACGGTGCGCCGGTCCTGCATCCTCACACCATCGCCACAGCCATTCGCATCGGCAACCCGGCTTCGTGGCAGCACGCACTGGCCGCGCGTAACGAGTCGGGCGGCGTCATTGACAAAGTTACCGACGACGAAATTTTAGAAGCCTATCAGATGCTTCCCGCCCTGGAAGGCGTTTTCACTGAACCTGCCTGCGCCGCCCCGGTCGCCGGCCTCAAAAAACTGTACGCTGCGGGCTACTTCGATAGCTTTGACGGCGCGACGGTCGCCGTGACGCTGACCGGCCACGGTCTCAAAGACCCGGACCGGGCCATTAAAACGGTTCCGCACCCGGCAACTGTCCCCGCTGACCTATCTTCCGTGGTTCGAGCGCTGGGTTTTTAAGAGTGGCCCCTTCGCGTTTCTCATTAAGTGCCCTGCGCCTGCGGCCTCAAACTTATTGGGCGTTCGGCCTTCTTCTCCTCCTGGCCCTGCTGCTGCGCCTGAACGTCCGCGAAGGCCGCGTCACCGGCCCCTCCATGTCGCCGACTTATGAAGACCGCGATACGGTCCTGGTCTGGAAAACCGTTCCCCGCTCCCTGCTGAAACCCGGCATGGTCATCATCTTCCGCGACACCAACGGCGACGAGCTCATTAAGCGCATCGCGTTTATCGGCCCGCAGTATGCTCGCCAGGCTCCCGATGCCGACTGGACCACGATCAACGGCAGCCGCAAAGTGCCTTTGCCGGAGCTGTTCAGCGACTATTACGCCCGCATCGCCTCCGGCCAAACCGCCGCACCGCCGCCTGACCGGGACATTTACGTTCTCGGCGACAACTTGCCGGAATCCGACGACAGCCGCCATATCGGCCCCATCCGCGCCCGCCAGATTTTGGGCAAAGTGGTCCCGTAGGGAAAAAGCGCGAGAGGAATTCATTCCCTCGCTGTCCAATAAATGCTCATTATGCCCCAAGCCATTCTCCAAACCGACATTCCCGGCCTGCCGCGCTTTATTCAAGGCAAAGTGCGCGATGTATACGACCTCGGCGACGCGCTTCTCGTGGTCGCCACAGACCGCATTTCGGCGTTTGACGTCATCCTGCCCACCGGCATTCCCGGCAAAGGCCGCGTTTTGACTGCACTGTCCGAGTTCTGGTTTGAGAAGACCGCGCACATCGTTCCGAACCACTTCATTTCGGGCGACATGGACGTCATCGGCGAGCGCTTGCACTCCGCCGGCGTCACCGTCACCGCCGACCTCATCACGCTGCTGGAAGGCCGCACCCAGATGGTCCAGAAGTGCCAAGCTCTGCCTTTAGAGTGCGTCGTGCGCGGGTATTTGGACGGCTCGGCCTGGAAAGATTATCAGACCTTGTTCGGCCACGGCGGCGAGGTCAACTTGTACGGCCTTCCGGTCCCCATCGGCTTGCGCCAGGGCGACCCGTTCCCGCTGCCGCTGTTCACCCCCGCCGCCAAAGCCCACACCGGCCACGATACCAATGTCACCTTTGCCGAAGCGTCTGAGATTGTCGGTGCAGACACCGCCGCCCGATTGTCTGAGAAGAGCATCGCCCTTTACAGCTTCGCCCGTGCCTATGCCGCCGAACGCGGCATCATTATCGCCGATACTAAGTTCGAGTTCGGTCTCTTAAATAACAAAATCATCCTCATTGACGAAGCCTTGACCCCCGACTCGTCCCGCTTTTGGGAAGCTTCCTTGTACAAGCCCGGCAAATCCCAGGCGTCGTTTGATAAGCAATTCGTCCGCGATTATTTGGAAACTTTAGACTGGGACAAAACCTCCCCCGGCCCGGAGTTGCCTACGGAAATCGTCGAAAAAACCGCTGCTAAGTACCGTGATGCCTACAAGCGGCTGACCGGCGAAGAACTACCGCGATGAGGCGCAAGTATTCTGCGGCTACCCCGCAGGTTGCGTTTCGTAACATATGCATCATTATGGGGCTGGGGACGTTGGCAGTTGCAGCAGCAAGTAACCTCCTCTACATTGACCTTTGTGCCTCGAAGACTTTGGCACATAGCCTGGAGGCGGTTGGCACAGGTGGGCTTCTTTGGCTGATTGTTTGCAGTGGTTGGTACTGGATTCTCAGCAATAGGCCGCAGGTAGAGTCTCCTACTGCTCAGAAACAAACGGAAGGGGTTTGGCCTCCTGCGCCAATCATCGTTGCCGAAGAAGATAACAAAGATTGACATAATTTGTTATTTTGGGTAAACTTTCGGCATCAAGCAGGAGAAAATGCCATGAACGTATCGCTCACGCCGGAACTCGAAAGTCTTGTGCAGCAGAAAGTCCAAAGCGGCTTATATTCGTCCGCGAGTGAAGTAGTGCGGGAAGCCCTGCGCCTTCTGAATGACCGCGATACCATCCAGCAGCAGCGGATGGTGGAGCTAAGACGTGAAATTAAGGTTGGGTTAGACCAGCTAGATCGAGGCGAAGGCATCGCACATGACAAAGCCTCTTTGTCCGCAATGTTTGAAGAAATCAAACAAGAAGGACGCAAGAACTTGTCACGCTCCCAAGAGGAAGCTGCATGAGCGACTTTGTGATTGCCCCAGAAGTGTCCAGAGGCCTCGCAGACATCTGGCGGCACATCGCCCAAGATGATCCTGACGCCGCAGACCGCGTTTTAGACGGCATTCAAGCTGCCTTCGGCAACTTGGCCGACTTGCCGGGCATGGGACATCGTCGGACTGACCTTAGCGAAGCCTGCGGGTTTGGCCCGTGTTCAGCTACTTGATTATCTATCGGTTTCAAGCCCAGCGGCTGGAAATCGTGCGCGTTCTCAGCGGGTACCGGGACATCGCGGCGCTGTCAATACAGTAGCAGCGGGAGTAATCTATGAAATACATTATGCTGGTGCCTGACGGCATGGCGGATTTGCCGATGGCGGAGCTGGATGGGCAGACGCCGATGCAGGCGGCGCGGACGCCGAACTTTGACGCTTTAGCGGAAATGTCGCTGGTGGGGAGCGTCTTGACCGTGCCGCCGGGGATGTATCCGGGCAGCGATGTGGCGAACATGGACCTGCTGGGCTATGACCCGCGCCGCTACTACACGGGGCGTGGCCCAATTGAAGCCCTGGCGATGGGCGTGCCGATGGACACCGGCGATGTGGCGTTTCGGTGTTCGCTGGTGTCGTCCGACGGCACGGTTTTATGGGATAACTCGGCGGGGCATATCACAACCGAAGAAGCCCGGCCTCTCATTGAGCTTGTAGAACAAAAGCTTGGCACGGACAAGCGGCGGTTCTTTCCGGGCGTGCAGTACCGGCATATCATGGCGGAAAAAGACGGGTCAATAGATTTGCAGACGATCCCGCCGCATGACTTTGTCGGGCAGCCGCTGGCCGGACACTGGCCGGAAGGGGCGGGGGCGGAGCGTCTGCGTCAGATTATGTACGACTCGCTGGAGATTTTAGACGGACACCCAATCAACGTCAAGCGCCGGGAAGAGGGGAAGGAGCCGGGCAACATGATCTGGC
Source organism: uncultured Armatimonadales bacterium (assembly GCA_964249345.1). Classification (GTDB taxonomy): domain Bacteria; phylum Armatimonadota; class Armatimonadia; order Armatimonadales; family Capsulimonadaceae; genus JANXMY01. Next base: position 6,592 of record CAXUBO010000115.1, read on the forward strand.
TTTGGGGGCAAGGATATGCACCGAGCCTGCCGAACTTCCTGCAAACCTACGGCAAAGTCGGCGGCGTCATTAGCGCCGTGGATGTCGTGCGCGGCCTCGGACGGGCTACCGGCCTGAAGATCATTGATGTTCCCGGCGCAACCGGGTACATTGACACGGACTACACGGCGAAAGCCAACTACGCACTGGCGGCGTTAGACGTTTTAGACTTTATCTATATTCATGTCGAAGCGCCGGATGAATCGGGGCATGAAGGCAATTTAGATCATAAATTGCAGGCGATTGAAGACATTGACAGGAAGCTGCTGGCAACGCTCCGGGAAGGTATGGCGAAGCGCGGCCCGTATCGCCTTGTGATCGTGCCGGACCACAAGACGCCGATTTCGCTGCGGACCCACGAAGAAGGGCCGGTGCCGTTCCTGCTGTACGACTCCGAGAAGCCGCACACAGCGTCGCATTTTCCGTTTGATGAGCGGGCAGTCAGCGAAGCGAAAACACAGATTGATGACGGTACCCGGCTCATCCGGCTGCTCTTTTCCTAATTTGCTATTTTAGAAAGATAAACTAAGTTTGCGAATACTTGTGACGGGAGCCGCGGGGAAGATTGGATCGCGGGTGGTGCTGGAACTGACGAAGCACGGCCACACGGTACGCGCGACAGACCGCCGCCCGGCGCCTGCCGAGGTTCGGGCTGCGGCAGAAGTTCTCTACGCAGACCTGACCGACCCGCTGGCGATGCTGAACGCCGTGCAGGGGTGCGACGCCATAGCCCATATCGGCGCGATCCCTCAGCCAAGTCTGCCGTCCGAGGAAGTGCTGCGGCTGAACGTCATCGGCACGCAGAACGTCCTGGAAGCGGCCCGCGCGGAAGACATCACCAAAGTCGTGCTGACTAGCAGCGTCGGCGCGTTGGGGTTTTCCTTCCCAACGCACCCGTGCCTGCCGGACTACCTGCCGGTAGACACGCAGCACCCTTGCCGCCCGCAGGACATCTACGGCCTGTCCAAGCGGATGAATGAGGAAAGTGCAGCGGCGATGACGCGCCTCTGCGGCATGACCACAATTGTTATCCGCCCCCCCTATGTCATGGACATTGACCACGCCAAGCGTCACGGCTGGCTGCGGCGCTTCCCGGAGCGGCGCGGGGAGGAGCGTGACTCGTCGCTTTGGGGCTATATTGATGTTCTTGATCAGGCCGTCGCCTTTCGGCTGGCTCTGGAAACTGAACTCACCGGCCATCACATTTTCTACACGATGGCAGACGACCTTGCCGTGAATGCTTCCTTGCACGAACTCACCGAGCGCCATTTTCCCCAGCTCCTGCCGGACATGGCCCGCCTCACCGGACAGACGTTCTACGATCTGGCCCCTGCCCGCCAGCAGCTAGGCTTTGTCGCTGAGCGCACCTGGCGCAAGGCATTGGAAGAAGACTGAGAAGCGAGAAAGCTACTCGCTGACCATAAGGCGGCGAAGCTGGCTGAGGGCGCGGTTTTGCAGGCGGGAAACATGCATCTGGGAAATGTTAAGCTGCTTGGCGACTTCGGCCTGGGACATGTCCTTGAAGAAGCGATGAATAATAATCGCACGCTCGCGGGGGTCTAGGGCTTCTAAAGCGTAGTCTAAATCGCCGAAGGCTTCCAAACTGAGCAAAGACTCGTCTTCCGCGCCGACGAACTCTGCAAGCGACAGCGGGGCGCTGTCGGAGTCATGCATCATCTTGGAGTCAAGCGAGACCGTGTCATACGCATTGCCAAGCTCGATGGCTTCCAGGGTTTCTTCCTCGGTTGCACCGATGCGCTGCGCGACTTCCTGGATCGTCGGCGGGCGGCCTAGCTTGGAGCTGAGGGCTTCCTGGGCTTTGGAGGCTGTTTGGTTTAGCTCCTGCAAGCGGCGCGGGACTTTGAGGCTCCATGCTTTATCGCGGAAGTAGCGCCGGATTTCGCCGACAATGGTGGGCGTTGCGTAGGTGGAAAACTTGGTGCCGCGCCCGGCATCAAAGCGGTCAATCGCGTTAATCAGGCCGATGGTGCCGACTTGAATGAGGTCTTCCAGCGGCTCACCTCGGTTCACGAACTTGCCGGCCAAATAGCGCACCAAGTTCTGGTGCATGACCACCAGGCGGTCTCGCATCTGGGTATCACGGGTCCGCGCGTAGCGAGCGAACAGGGTTTCGGCATCGTCCTGTGTCCAATCGAGCGCCTTTTTTTGTGTCATGAGGGTCATTCTGTCCCATAAATTTCTATTGCAGCTTGTAAATCTATTGTTCGGGCGCGTATTTGGTCAGTAGGACGCTTGTTCCGGCGGGCGTTATCTCAATCTTGACTTCGTCCACCAAAATCTCCATCAGCAGCGCACCCAGACCTTCCTGGTCCACTCCGGCTTCTTCTAACAGCCGTGCTTCTTCCGTCGGTGCGGCGGCATCCGCCTGAGCGACATTGTCTTTGACCTGAATTGTCAGAATGCGGTCCTCCAGAACACTGACAATGTGGATCGTCGCCGGCTTCGCGCCGGCACGCTCGACCGCATGGGTGCAGGCTTCGCCGACGGCAAGACGCACATCTTCCACTTCATCATAAGAAAACGGCATCCGGCTGGCGATGCCCAAAACGGCAAGCCGGACAACGCCGACATACTCCGGGCGGCAGGGGATAATAAGCTGGACGGTTTCGGGTTCGGCGCTGCTGTGCGAAAGGGTCATAAGGTCACTCCTTCTTTCGCAGCGGCTTCTTCTTCCGTGTCGTAAATGTCAAATATCTTGTTCAGTCCGGTAATCTCGAAAATGCGCTGAATCCGCATTCCCGGCCCGACCAGCGCCAGATTGCCGTCGGCTTCGCGCAGACGCTTCAGACCGCCAATGAGAACGCCGAGGCCGGTGCTGTCCAAATACTCCACTTTGGACAAGTTGATAATCACGCGCTTGACGCCGCGCTCGGCAATCTGTACCAGGTCCTGCTTGAGCTGCGGGGACGTATAGACGTCTACTTCGCCTTCAATCTCTAAAACGCAGGTCGTCTCGCTGGGAGTGCGGCTGGTCATCTTAAGGTTCAAGTTGCGATCTCCTTCTTTACTTCTTATTGTTCGGGCGCCGCCGGGACGGCATCCGGCGCAGGACTGCGGGACAATTCACTTAGGATCATCTCCGCCCGCCGCTTCAGGTCGTCCACGGTGTCGCTGATTTCTTCCGGTGCCGGTGCCGGGGGACGGCGCAGCGCCAGCAGGCCGACCGCCGCCCCAGCCAGCGCTCCCGCGCCGGCACCGGCCAATACAAAGGCTCCCAAATTAAAGACGCCCAAATTGAGGCGCGGGCTTTGATTTGTCATAAGGCAAAAAACTAAAGGCGGCGCTGGATCGTCGCACCGCCCAGTACGGTTTCGCCGCTAAGATCGTACAGTACCAAAGACTGGCCCGGCGTCACGGCCCGCTGGGGCGTGTCGAAATACACGACAATTTCGCCTGTCTTCTCGCCGCTTTGTACGACAGCGGCAACAGGTTCCATGTTATACCGTATTTTCACCAGCACAGCGCGGGATTCCTGCACGCCGGCCCAGCCGACCCAATTTATATCGTCCGCGACCAATCCTTCGGCTAACAAGTCCTCGTTGCCGCCGACTGTAATCGTATTTGTGTTCGCGTCTATGCCGACCACATACAGGGGAATGGGAGAGCCGACATTGACGCGCTTGCGCTGCCCAATCGTGTAAAACGCGATCCCATCATGCGTTCCGCGCCGCTTGCCGCTCGTGTCTACAATGTCGCCGCTTTGAACTGTTTCCGGCGCACGCTCCGCGAGGAAGTCCGTGTACGAGCCGCCCTGCACAAAACAAATTTCCTGCGAGTCGGGCTTGGAACTGACAGCCAGCCCCAAATCGGCCGCAATCGCCCGCGTCTCAGCCTTGTTCGTGACTGAGCCGAGCGGCATCATCGTATGCGCCAGCTCATCCTGCGTGAATCGGTACAGCGCGTAGGTCTGGTCTTTGTCGTGGTCTAACGCGCGGCGCAGGGTCCAGCGGCGCGTGTCTTCGTCAAACTCCGTGCGGGCGTAATGGCCAGTCGCGAGATACTCCGCGCCGAGGCCGCGTGCCTTTGCCATAAGCGCGTCAAACTTGACGTACCGGTTGCAGTTGACGCACGGGTTCGGAGTGCGCCCGCGCTTGTATTCGGACACGAAATCGTCAATGACTTTTTCCGCAAAGAATTCCCGGAAGTTGAGAACATAGTGGGGAATGCCGAGCTTTGCCGCCACGCGCCGGGCGTCTTCCACTGCGCCGAGGGAGCAGCAGCCCGCGCCTTTGGTTTCGGTCGTGCTTTCCTGCCAAATCTGCATCGTGATGCCGAGAACGTCATAGCCCTGACGCAGCAAAAGCCCTGCCGCGACCGACGAATCCACCCCGCCGCTCATCGCGACTACGACTGTCTGCTTCGTACTTGACATAATTTTTTGTTCTAACTTGCTAAACGCGCCAGAGCTTTGGCATAAATCTTTGCCGCCCGGATCAAATGCTCCACGGGCCAGCATTCGTCTTTTTCGTGTGCGCCGCCGTCACTTGGGTCCTGGTCCGGGAAGCCGGGGCCGAACGCCACGCCTTTGGTCATGGCGCGGGCGTAGGTGCCGCCGCCCATCGTGCGCGGAGAGGTCTGATCGCCGGTCTCGTCCCGGTAAACCTTGAGCAGAGTTGCCACCAATGGGTCATCCTGCGGAATATACAGCGGCTTTTGGTCGGTCAGCGACTGGATGGTCCAGCCGGAGCCGGCAATGCCTGTTTCCAAACAGCCGCGCAGCGTGTCTTGGTTCCAAGTGACGGGGTAGCGGATGTTGAACGTCAGCGATGCCTGGCCGTCTTTGATTTCCGCCATGCCGAGGTTGCACGTCAGCGGCCCGGCGATGTCGTCTTCCCCGGCAATGCCGAGCGCTGCGCCTTTGGTGTCGGCGGCCCATTTTTGTATCTGCCCGATGACATTCGCCTGGTTTTCGTGATGATCCAGCATGAGCAGCGCATCGCACATGACCGCGACAGCGTTCACGCCGTTATCAGGTGTGCTTCCGTGGGCGGAAACGCCTTTGGCAATCACGCGCAGCTTTCCGTCTTCCTCTTCCTCCGTCGTGATGCCCACGATTGCGTTCAGCCGTGCCGCCGTCGCCGTCCAGGGCTGGGGACCGTCCGACAAAATCGCCGTCGCGGTGTCGGGAACCATGTTGGGCCTCTCGCCTCCCGAAAGCGCTTCCAAATGGATGCGCTCTCCTTCCGGCGGCGCAGGCCGGGTCAAAACTGCATTGGCAATGCCCTTCTCGGCATATACCAACGGGAACATGGCGTCCGGTGTGAACCCCGTCACGGGCATTTCTTCATGGGCGAAGTAATACTTGACGCACCCAAAGCCGCTTTCCTCGTTCGCGCCCAGAATCAGCCGTATGCGGTGCGAGAGCGGCGCGGCGCAGGCTTTCACGGCCAAAATCGCCCACAGGCCCGACATCGCCGGGCCTTTATCGTCCATCGCGCCTCGCGCATAAATCTTGCCGCCCGCAATCTCCGCGCCGAACGGCGGGTGCGACCAGCCGGTGCCGGGCGGGACAACGTCCACATGGGCCAGCACGCCGACAATGGGCGCATCAGGCGCGGTGCCGGGCGCGGCCCACTCGGCGTGGACCGCGTAGCCGTCGACGTTTTTGCCCGAAAGTCCGTGCTGCTGTGCGACTTCCAGCCCGTACTGAAGCGCTTTCAGCGTTTCCGCGCCGAACGGTGCGCCCGGCGCGGCTTCGCTTTCCACGCTTGGGATACGGAGCATAGCCTGGGTCGTTTCCACGATTTCCGAACGATGCGCGTCAATCCAGTCCGAAAGCTGGGCGTCAAGCTGGGTGAAGTTGTCCAAAATTTGTTCTTTCCTACATCAAAGGGAATTGGGGTTTATTATCCACAAAAAGCGGCTCGCCGTCAATGAGACTTTCTCACTGCAAAACGACAACGACCGCTTCTGGAGGGCGCAGCAGGCGCAGCGGCACCGCCGAGCCTTCCATGCCCCGGCTGACAAGGAGTGTCCGGCTATTGACTGTCCGCCGACCGGCCCACGTCACCGCGCTGCCCGGCGGCAGGTGCGGGTGAATCCAGCGGTGCAGGGGGCGGCTGATCCAGTCCAGCAGCATGACCTGTCCGCCGTGCGTATGCCCGCACAGCACCGCCAGCGGCGTCCGGCCCGGCAGGTAGACCGCGTCCGGGTTATGCGCCAGCACCAGCCGAGGCGTGCCTGGTTCCAGCGCGTCAAACGTCGCGTACCAATCCATCTGCGCCGCCGCATCTTTGTAATGCGCGGGCGGCAGGTAGCGCGTAGGTTCGTAATAAGACGGCGACTCCTGCAAGTCGTCTAGTCCAACAATTAACAGCCTTTGCCCGCGCACGACTACTGCCGCTGCGCTGTTTCGCAGAACGTGGACGCCGCCCGTTTCCAGAAACGCAATCACCGGCGCAACTTTGCCGTCAAAACTTGAGTAGTCGTGGTTGCCCAGCACGGCATACACGGGAACCCCGAAGCCTGTCAGCGCGGCGAGGCCCGGCAGGAGCAGGCGCAAGTAGTCCGGCTCCACGTCTACATAATCGCCGCCCAGCAGCACCAAGTCAAACGGCTCTTGCTTGTGCCGCCGCCTCAGCTTTTCCATCTTGGTTTGCAGGGCTGCCGGGCGGCTAAACCGCCCCAAATGCCAGTCCGTCAGCAGCAGCGCCCGAATAGGCTGTTTCAGGCGTTTCTCCGGGCCTGCGACTTCATGCTCCGTGATCGCCAAACGGCGCGGCTCCCACCACCAGCAGTA
>CAXUBO010000116.1:0-13322 GCA_964249345.1 uncultured Armatimonadales bacterium
ATGTTCGGTATCTGACCACCATGTACGCCGCCCTGCGCGAGTGCAAGGACGCCCATATCGCAAAGCCCTTAGTCTCGGAAGCCGAAACCTACGTTAAGACGTTTCTCCTCAAGCCGCTGGCAAACCTGCCCGAAGGCCAGTACGACACGTTCCGTATCCGCGTCGCCACCTACGCCATCCGCCTGCGGGCATCCGTAGACGCCTACAACAAAGCCCACGGCATCCGCTAATCCGCTTCAATCGCAAGCTAAAAGGCTTCCGGCAGTGCCGGGAGCTTTTTGTGCTGCGTCAACAAGACGGCTCTGTATTTTTTGCGTCACCCGTTCGCTTTGCCACCCGCCCGGACATCAACACTCAAGAACACTGGAAAGGAGACCAAAAGTGACAGACTGGCAGCTTCTCCAAAAGTTTACCCAAGAGAACTCGCAAACAGCGTTCTCGGAACTTTCGCGGCGCTACACAAACCTCGTGTACTGCACCTGCTTGCGGGAACTGGGAAATGCCGCGCAGGCGGAAGACGCCGCGCAGGCCGTCTTTCTTCTCTTGGCCCGCAAAGCTCCGTTTCTGCATCCAAACCGTCAAGCGGCCACGCTGTCCTCCTGGCTGTTCCAGACCGCTCTGCTGACGGCCAAGAACGTCCGCCGTCAGGAGCAGCGGCGACAGGCCCGTGAACAGGAGGCGGCACAGATGCAGGCGAATTCGCTGGATGATTTGGCGGGCTGGACAGACATCGAGCCGCACTTCAACGACGCCCTCCAAGCGCTGCCGCCCGGCCAGCGTTCTCTCATTGTTGAGCGCTTCTTTCAAGACCGTCCATTGACGGAAATCGGCGCGGGGCAGGGCATTTCCGAAGACGCTGCCCGGATGCGGGTCAACCGCGCTTTGGACCGCCTGCGCCGGTTCTTTGCGGCTCGCAACATCACGATGTCCGCCGCCGCTTTGGTCGCCCTGCTGCCGCTGGCCGTGCGCCCCGCCCCGGCCCATGCTGCCGAAGCCATTGCCCGCCTCATGCTGCCAATTACCGGCGGCAATACACCCGCACAAATCCTCGCATTAGGAGTTTTACGCGCCATGAATACGAAACGCCTGCGGCTTCAGCTTGGAGCCGCTACCCTCGCCGCCGTGTTTGTCCTCGGAACCGCCGGGGCCGTCCAGGTCACTACGCAGATGAAGGCCCGGCGCGTTGCCGTTGCCCGGCAGGAGAACCAAGTGCAAGCCCTCACCGTCTTGAACCAGATGTACGCCACCTACGCCGCCATGCACTCGTTCAAGTGTCATGTCACCAGCCGAGACGATCTAGGTGGGGTGGCGAGAGATGCAGATTACGAGTTTGAGCGTCCTAACAAAGTTCGCTTCAGTCGGTTCACTTTGCTGCGTGATCTCTCCGGTCAAGCGCTTGCCGTCAGCGACGGAGTGCATTTATACACGACTTGCACCGAAAGCGATGGAAAAGCTCATGGAGCAACGGATCGTTACGCTAAACAGCAAGTACGATTTGTCGGGCCTCCCAATGTGCCGCAGGATTTAGGCCCGTGGTTCGCCAGCTTCGGGGGCATTAATTTCGACTACGGAGTTGAGGCGGATGCCGGGATGCCCAATGTTGCTTTAGGAGTAAAGCTACATAGTGTCCCTGTGGGAGGAATGCTGCCACCGGAATACTCGCTTGGGCCATCAATCGTGCAGGATTTTCAGGATACGCCGGGGCCGATACTAGTGGACATAGTCATCGCTCGTATCCCCTGTACCTCAGAAGCGGCAGGCAGAGACTGGCCGGGAGCCGCCGAAATTATCACCTACTACATCGGCCAGCGTGATCATCTGCTTCACAAATTGACTGCGGCTGACCCACGAACCCCGACTGCTCTGGAAACTGGAACAAATTTAGATACGCGAACCGAGACCTACGATAGTGTTGAAGTCAACCCAAATCTGCCCGCGTCAGATTTCGTGTTCACGCCACCGCCGGGCAGCCATGAGGTTCGGGATACCAATAAATTGTTTCCGAATGGGCATTCATAAGATCGCAGGCGGCAAGAGTGAGAGGCGGCAAGAGTGAGAGGCGGAATGAGGAGCGTGGGAATGAATTCCTACGCTGTGGGGCGCAGACGCCGAATGTCCGCCTGCGCGGACAAGGAGAAAAGCCTGTTTCAATTAGCATTCAATGTCGCAGGCACTTTCATTCAACAGTAGCCCGGCATTTCAATGCCGGGTTCATTTCAATGCCGGGTTCTAAACGTGCCGGATTAGACACAAGCAATAAAAAAGCCGCCCGGCAGTGCCGGGCGGCTTTTAGTGGTGGCTGGACTAGCGCCAGGTGGTTGCGCCTGCGCCTTGCGCGGAGGCAGGCAGGTCAGGTGCGCCGACGATGGTTTCGACGCCTAGATAAGCGTCAAGCTCTTCGTTGGTGTGGCGATGGCTCCACTGGGCGAACCGCTCGCCGCCTTGGCGGGTTTCTTGGAACTTTTCCAGGACATTGGCCAGGGCGTACTTGACTTTCTCGGCAGGCACCTTGCGGTGGATTGGCCGGCTGAAAGAGGGGTGCAGCCCTAAGTCGCCGCCCAGGGAAATGTCAAAGGCTTCCACTTGGGAGCCGTCCTCGCGCCGGGCTAAACAGCCTTGTAAACCGATGTCGCCGACATGGTGCTGGGCGCACGAGTTGGGACAGCCGTTCATGTTAATCTTGATGCCGCGCTCATACGGGTTCGGCGCGACCTGCTCCAAGTGCGTAATCACGTCGCCAATGCGAAGCTTGGTTTCGGTGATCGCTAAATTACAGAACTCAATGCCGGTGCAGGCAATCGCGCCGCGCCGGATTGGGGGAACGTCCCACGCGAAGCCTGCCGCTGCCAGGTCTTGCTGGGCATTCGGGATATTCTCTGTGGGGATGTGCGGGATCAGCATGTTCTGGATGTTGGTGAGCCGCACTTCGCCTGCGCCCCATTTATCCGCGACATCAGCGGCGCGGCGCATCTGCTCGTCGGTCAGGCGGCCCGCCAGAATGCACAGGCCGATCCAGTTGAGGCCCGGCTGCGCCTGCGGGTTGACCCCGATATGGTCCCGGTACGTCTCGTCGGAGAACTCAAAGCCCGGCGCGGCGGGGTCCGGCGACCAGTCAAGCTTGGCCCGGACTTCGGCGGTGAACTTCTCCGGTCCCCACTCAGCCATCAGATACTTCAAGCGGGCGCGGGTGCGCTTGGCCCGAAGCTGGTCGGCGTCGCGGTAGCACTCAGCGATAGCTCGCATCACGTCTACAATTTGAGTTAGGTTGTCGGCGGGAACAAAGATGTCAAGCTGCTGGCCGAAGAACGGCTGCAAGGACAGGCCGCCGCCGACCAGAAACTGGTAGCCGACCACACCGTCCGACGGGCGCTTGTACGCGATCAAAGCGGCGTCATTGACCTGCGGCACGGTGCTTTGGATGGGCGAACCTTCCACAGCAATCTTGAACTTGCGGGGCAGATCGCCGAAGTCTTTGTTGAGGTGAAAAAAGTTCTGAATGGCGTCTACGACAGGCCGCGTGTCCGAAATTTCCTGCGGGTCGAAGCCTGCCGCCGGGGAAGAAGTCAGGTTGCGGGCGATGTCGCCGCACGCGCCCGCCGTGGTCAGGCCGCAGGCATCGAGACGCGCAAAAATCTCCGGCATGTCTTCAATCGTCAGCCAGTGCAATTGAATGGTCTGGCGCGTCGTAATGTCGCTGATGCCGCGTGCATAGTCTTTCGTGATGCCGGCCAGTGTCCGAAGCTGCTCCGTGCTGAGGCGTCCGCCGGGAACTTTGATCCGCATCATAAAATGGCCCTGGTTGGGCCGCTGCTGGTACACCCCGTACCACTTGAAGCGCATGAAGTCGCCGGGATCAATGGTATCAAAGCCGGTTTCGGCGTATTTATAGATGTCGGCTAAAACGTCCAGGCCCGCTTTTTCTTTCTTCAGCCGCTCTTCTTTGGTTTGCTTTATCTCGCTCATAGTGTATTCCCTACTAAATCACTTGCCATTCGCTGTATTATACAACGCGGGGTCTTTTGTGTCAACACGCCGCAGACACGCAGAGTTCCGGCCCACTTGGGTATCATACCAAACAAGGAGGGCCGGGTCATGCGAACTACGGTGACAGTGGGGCGGCAGCTTGGGTGCGGCGGGTCATACTTGGGGCAGTGCGTCGCGGATGCCCTCAAAATCCGCTGCCTGGACCGCGAGATTATCAGCAAAGCCGCCGAGCATTTGCAGGTCGACGAAGCGGATTTGACCCACCGGGAGGAGCGCGGCGTTTCGTTCTGGGAGCGGATGCTGCGCGGCATCACGACCGGACCGCCGGAAGCGGTGTATCAAGCGCCGGTCACCCTGTCCGTCACCGACCGTGAGCTGCTGGCGGCAGAAACCAAAGTGATGCAGGAAATCGCCGCGCAGGAAGACGTGGTTATTGTCGGGCGCATTGCGGGTTTTGTTTTGCCGCCGCATCCCGGCATGGTCAGCATCTTTCTGCACGCGCCGGAGCGGTTCCGGGTGAAACGCCTGCTGGAAAACGCCGCCGCTGCCACCGAAGCCGAAGCGAAGGCGCTGATTGTACGCTCCGACGAAACCCGCCGCTCTTATATCCGCCAGATGATCGGGCGGGAAGAATATGACCCGCGTGCCTACGATCTTTGCCTGGACACCAGCCTGCTGCCTTTCGCCGAAACTGCCGCGCTCCTCACGGATTTTGTCCGCAAATGCACGGCCGAAGCCACTTGACAACAAGCGCAAAAAGACTTATCCTATCAGCACTGACCCTTCAGACATAATCATAGGAGATTTTTCTGTGTCCCTTCGGCATCCCATTGTGTTTATTTTTGCCGCTGCTGCTTTTTCGGCGGTGGTTCTCGCCGCCGGTCAAGCGCCGCTCAGGCACATGCCGCTTCGGCAAGCGCCGCTGCCTGCCGCGCCCGGCGGCGCTTATGCCAACCCGGTGATCAACCTCAATTTTCCTGATCCTTCCGTGCTGCGGGTCGGCTCCCGGTTTTATATCTACGGCACCAATTCCCGCCTCACAAAGCACGGCCCGGACCACAACATGGTTTGTGCTTCTTCCCCCGATCTGGTGCACTGGACGATGCTGCCGGACGCGATGCCGGTGCTGCCGTCTTGGGCTAAGTTCGGACGTACCTGGGCGCCGGAGGTCCGTGCAGTGCCGGGACACGGCTACGCGGCCTATTTTACGGCGTGGGATGCCGCCACGAACCAGCAGGAAGTCGGGGTCGCGACGGCGTCACAACCCGACGGTCCGTTTAGATCAGCGTCCGACGCGCCGCTCGTGGACCAGCCCGAAGAAGGCGGCACAATTGACTCAAGCTGCTTCGTTGATGCCGACGGCTCGCGCTATTTGGTTTGGAAGAACGACGGCAACAGCCGAGGCCGGGCGACCTGGCTTTGGATTCAGCGGCTGACCGGGGATGGGACCCATCTTACCGGAATACGCAAAAAGCTGATCAAGCAGGATCAGCCCTGGGAAGGTTCCGTCATCGAAGCGCCGACTTTATGGAAACACGGTTCCAAATACTACTTATTTTACTCAGCCAACGACTACGCAAACTGCCGCTACTCTGCCGGCTACGCCGTGTCTGACTCCGTGTGGGGACCTTACCAAAAGCCGGGCGCGACGCCCTGGCTCGCAAGCAGTGACGGCGTCTGCGGCCCCGGCGGGGAAGACATCGTTTCCCTGCAAGACGGCAGCACCTGGATGGCCTACCACACCTGGGTTAAAGGTCCCGGCTCGTACCGGGGCGTGAGCATTGGCCGCCTGCACTGGGACGGCGATGTCCCTGTTCTGGACGGCCCCCGTCCTTCCCCGCAGCCGGAGCCGAAACTGCCGTGAACCCGCCGCAAACTCTTTTGCCGCGCTTGACAACGCGAGGCAGTGTTGCTATAATAACAATTACAACAGTGCATTGATCCCGGAGCAACTTTATTAGGAAGGAGAAAAGCTTGAACTCTTCTTTTCTGCCACGCTTCATTTTGTGCTTTCTTTGTGCCGGTTTTACGGTCCTCGCCGTTTCCGGCTGCGGTCATGCTAACCCTGCCGCATCGTCTTTGCCTGCACCCGCGCCGGTGACTTCCGCTGCGCCTGTCGGCGCTCAAGATGCTGTCCCGGCGCATTACAAAGAGATCATGCAGCATCCGGGAATTCAACCGGGGGCGCGAAGATAAATTCCTGTGTGCCATTTTTCGCTTCACAGCGCTTTCGTTTATCACCTACTTCTTAATTAGCTGAAGGACCCCTCCATGAACTGTTTTCTAGTCTCAAAGCGCCGCTCACCCAGCGGCTTTACGCTGATCGAGCTTCTTGTCGTCATCGCTATTATTGCGATACTTGCCGCCATTTTGTTCCCTGTGTTCCAAAAAGTGCGCGAGAACGCCCGCCGCACCGCCTGTCTGTCCAACACCAAGCAGATGGCCCTGGCGGTCGCTATGTGGGAGCAGGACCACGACGAGTTCCTGCCGAAAGCTTACTTCAACGACCAGTGCAACGGCGTCAATACCGGCATGCCCTACTATTCAGGGTGAGATACCGCGCTCTACCCGTATATCAAAGCGACAGGCGTTTTTTCCTGTCCTGACGATTCAATCAACCCAACTTACAAACCGGACGCTCTTTCGACAAACCCGCCGGCCAATCCCAACAACCCGCAGGCCGGCCCGACTACTTTCGGCACTTCCTATCGGTTCAACGCAAGCAATGAAACCAACGGTCCCTTCAACAATGTTTCGCTGTCGCAGCTTGCCAGCCCGTCCCAATGCATCATCATTGCCGAAGGCACGGTTGGTGTTGGCAGCGCTGACTACAACGATGTTTCCACCTGGGCGACCGGTCCGAACGACTACGTTTGCAAAAACTTCTCAAACAATGTTGCCTTTGACCGCCATCAGCCTGTAGGCCGCAGCGCGGCCGCCGAGGCAGCCACAACCGCCGAGCCGCAAACCTCGCAGTGGGGCATGGGCTTATCCAATTATGTGTTCTGCGACGGCCATGCCAAATCCATGCGCTGGGCCGATACCTGGGTTCGCGTTGATGCCGACACCAAAACTGTCACCGGCAAGACTGTCACCCCGAACATGTGGCGGCAGAACTTCCAGAGCCAAGGCGGCGACTCAAACAACGATGTCTGCGCCTTCGTCGCCAGTCCGTAACGCGCGGGTACGCCGTCCAAAGAAAAACCGCCGAAAAACACAAGCTTTTCGGCGGTTTTTCTGCTGGTTCTTTGCGTTACTTCGGCAAGTCCGCGCCGCAGTTCGGGCAGAACACGAAGGCGCGGTACGAAACAAGCGCCTTGCAGCTTGGGCAGGTGCGCTCACTGTCCGGCGGGGTGTCTTGAAAAACTTCGGTGTTCGGCCTCGGCGCGTCCGATGCCTTGTCATAATCGCCTGCCAGGATGGCTTTGTACTCGTCGCTTTTCGCCCAGGCATCAATTTCTAAGGCACGGACAGCAGGGAAGGGGTGCGTGGTCTGCAAAGTCTGGCCGAGCTTCAGAAACGAGTTCAGCGTGTCCCGGCCCATGTCTTCATAGTCCCGGCCCTGCTGCAAAAAAGCGTTGCGGTCCATCTGCGCGTACAGCTTGCGCGAGCCGCCCGCAAGCTTCATCTCCACCTCAAGCACGGTGCCGGAATTCTGCGACGCCAGCAGGCCGGCCCGGTCCGCCGTCAGCTCGCTTTGGCGGTACCAGTGGAAGAACGCATAAAACAGGCCCGCGCCGAGACCCTGTGCCAGCCCGAAAGTCCGCCCGCCGAGGCGCAGCAGCAGAGTTGCCAAAAACTCGGCGATCTGCCGGTACAGCACATGGCCGGCCTTGATATGCCCTAGCTCATGCCCCAGCACCACCCGCCACTCGTCTTCGTCTAAGAGATCAATCAGCCCCGAATACAGCACAATAATCGGCGAGTCAACGCAGAACGTAAAGGCGTTGGCAATCGGCCTTTGGTCAACGAAAAGCTGTGGCACCGGCATGTCCAAAATCGCGCACGATTCCACCAGCAGCCCGTACAGGTCGCGGCACTGGCTTTGGTCCACCCGCACCATGTCCGACAAGCAGTACATCCGCCCTGATCTATCTCCGCCGTACTCATTGAACTTGCGGAACACCCAGTCCAGCCCCGGCGCTTTCCGCAGAACGGCCAGCGCGGCCTTGTCGGTGGGATGCTCAAAGGCCGTCGAAGACAAGCCGGGAAACCGCAGGCGTTCAGACATGGAAATCTCCTTTTAGTTGAACAACAAGACATAAAGGACATAAAAAGCGAACGCGGACATTGTCAGCGCAACAACACCTACAAATCGCGCTTCTAAAACGATGTTCCTTTGAGGAAGCCAACTACGCCGTTTTGGTATTGCCGTGTCTTCACTCGCTCTAAAAATTCGCTCAATTTCATGTGGATGGAGAAAACACCAAAAGCCATGAACTAAACAAACCACCCCGAATGCAAATACGATTATTGCTTTCATGCTTCCCCTGGATGAATCATGGGAGTTTTCTTTGGCGAATTTGATTTTGATCGATAACGGTGTAGTTTCCTTCCAGTGGCACTGTGTCGTCTCCGAATAATGCAAGAAGGCGATGTCCTGCTTCTTCAGGCGCTGCTGACACGAACCTTAAATGAATAACTCCAAGAGGAACCGGAAGCCGGCGGTGAAAAATAAGCTCGCCATAGTCCCGGTCGAAGGTCAAAACAACAAACTTCTCTGAAGCCGCTCGCGCCATGACTTCCGTGTCCTCAATGCCGGGGCTGTCTTCAATAATGGCATGGACTTCATAGCCGGCATTTCGCAGAAGATAGACGCTTGGAAGCGGAAAATTTTCGTCCGCGAGGAAGTCGCTCATCTTATGGCCGCGAGAGTATATAACTTTTCCTCTCGCACACTTTCAGCCGCGTAGGCATGAACCGCCCGCAGTGCTTCCGGTGTCAAAGTCGGGTAGCTTTCCAAAAGCTGTGCTTCGGTCCAGCCTGCGCCGTATAAGTCTAACAGAAAATCTACAGCAAGCCGTGTTCCTTTGACGACTGGCTTGCCTGAAAGGATTTTCGGGTCACCATGAATATATTCTTGCCAATCCATAACTATTGCTCTTTCTCCAAAGTGATCGCCAGTATCTTGAGGCTGCGGTTGTTCGGCAAAATGAGGGCGGTCAGCTTCTTGGTGGGGTCCAGCGCCAAGCGGTAATCGCCCAAAGTCGCCGGGCCGGGCCTCGCCCCGGCGGGCGTGTAACGGTAGGACGCGGTGAACGCGGGAACTGCCGGACCGGCGCTCCAATCCGCGACGGTGACGGGCAGGGACGCGGTTTCGCTGCCGTATTGGGCGTTGATGCTGACGGTGACGGGGCTGCCGTCCGAGGCGGCGGCCAGCAGGTGAACGGCGGCATATTTCCCGCCCGGCACGGGAACCGTCTGGCCGGAGCAGGCGACGACATTGGGTAGGCCGGCTTTGACGGCGGGGTACAGGAACGGCAGGGCGTGGTTTGAATTCGCATCCGCGCCGGTCTGCGCCGTGTAGTAGCCGGACGGGTAGAGCGGCAGGCCGGGCCGGCCTTGCAGCAGCGGATCGCCGTCCACTTCAGAAGTCACGTCCGGGGGCAGCATCTCGGCAGGCAGCGTGCCGCCGCGCCCGTCAAAGCCGCCGGTCTTGCCGGCTTCCTCAGAAGAGATGCCCAAAGTGTTGAATGCTTTCGCAAGGTCTATGGGAACGGTGCCGGACTTGCCGGTGACGGACACAAACTGCTGCGAGAGCGCGTCGCCGCCGGAGACAGGCAGGGCCGACTGCCACGGGCCGTCGCCGACCCGGACGTCCCAGACCAGCGCGTACCGGCCCGGCTGGGCGGGCGCCTGGAACGAGGCCGTAATGCCGCCGTCCACCTTGCCGGGCGCGAGGTCCGCCGTCAGAGACGATGCCTGCCCGCCGTCCCACTGCCGCTCGGTGCCGTCCAAGTAGTACCAGTGATAGCCGAGATGGGTGTCGGATTTTTTGAGTGTCTGCGGGCTGATGTTTTGCAGCGCCAGCCGCGCGGTCTGGGTTTTGCCGGCTTCGACGAGGCGCGGGACATCGGCCAGCACCAGCGACGCGGCAGGAAGGGCTTCGGCGACGCGCACGGGTTCCTCATAAGAGCCGTTAATGAGCGTGCCGAGCGCATCCGGCTGGACAAACCAGTGCAGGCGGTACGCGCCGGGAGCCAGCGGCCTGCCGGAAGCGTCGGCAAAAGATACCGGCAGGCTGACCGACGCGATCTGTCCGGGGGTGATAGAGTCGCTGCCCACGGGCGCTTTGCCTTCGGCGACTGTTTTGGGAGCGCCTCCGTCCGGGTCGGTTGTTTGGATTTTGTAGCCCAGCGTGTAGGTCGCGGGCCAGGACGCCGAACCGTCGTTGCGGACCTGCACGGCCGTTGTGAGGCTTTGGCCGGTCTGCGCGATGCCCGGCGTGCCCGTGCCGAGGAACGTCGCCGCTGTGCCGCCCAGGCCCGCGTCCGTGCCGATCACCGTCACCGGCACTTGCAGGGGCGTATCCCCGGCATACGAAAACCAGCGGTCCTGGCCCTGCACCATGTCTACGACTAATGTGTAGTCGCCCGGCGCTAAATCTTCGCCAAAATTGTTGCGGGCAACCAGGCCCAGGGACAGCGAGAGCGAATGGCCCGGCGGCACGTCTTTGCCGATAGGAATGCGCGGGGCGCTGTCGTCAAACAGCTTGCCGTCCTTGTACCAGCGCGTAGACAGCGAGTAGCCTTCGCCCGCCCGCCACGGCAGGGTTCCGGCGTTTTCAATGCGAACGGGAATCTGGTAAAGCGTCTTCGGGAAAATCGTGCGCGGCACGGCGTTTGACAGGTACTTCGCATGCCACTGCCGGCTGCCATCGTACTGGATCACTTCCGCGCGGGTCGCGTCTACATACTGCTCGCCGTACTGGCGGGACGCGGCAATTTCGGTCCCGTGCGCGAAATCGTTCCAGCTATCCACCACAATTTGGTCCGGCGTGGACACCAGCGCGACCTGCCAGGACGTGTCATACGTCCGCCCGCCCCGGCGCGAAAGGATGCCGTTCCTGTCCACGCGGCCCGGCGAAACGGATGTCACCGTGTCGCTGTGGAAAACCCGCGCGATGGGCGTCCCGTCCGCTAAGGCTTTTGCGGCGTCGCTGCTGCCTAAACTGAGGTCATACACCAGAACGCCCGGCTGGCCCAGTCCCGGAACATCCTGCATGGCCCGGAACTCAGCGGGAACATGGGCGTAGATCAAATCCAGATCAGGCCGGCCCGCCGTGGCATCAACGCCTACCAGCGGATAATCTTCTCCATCCGCTTTCATCTCCTTCAGGGCTTCCACAAACGCATCCAGCTCGCGCCCAAGCAGCGGGTCATTCGGCTCCGTTCTGAGCAGCGCCACTTCAATCCCGGCGAGGCGCATGTCGGACATCTGCTGCCGGTGCCAGGACGTTTTGAGGCCGGAGAACCAGGGGCCGGCGCCGTTCATCGGCTGGTCGGCAAGCGTCGTTCCCCCGGCAGCGTTCCACACATTCTGGCTCGCCCCGCCGCGCGTGTCGCCGTTGAAATCCAAGCGGTACACGCCCATGATGAACGCGGGCGGCTTCGGCGGGCCCAGCACAAATGCGCCGGAGTTGACCGTAATCCCAGCGGGAAGGGGCGCGGTGGGGACGTCCGATGAATACTTGGGCAGGTTCGGCACCTGCGCCACTTGGTACTCGCCTTTGCCGATTTTTTGGGTGCGGATCGGGGCAGTAGAGGCTGCGGGCGGCGCGTCGGCCCCGCTCGGCTTGAGGCCGCCGGGAACAATTTTAATAAAGCCGTGGCCGTTCGGCAGGTCAATCATGCCGGTCGGGACAGCCGCCTGCTGCGCGGCCGGTGCGGCGGGGCCCAGCGGGGGCGGGTTGTCAAACGGCGATTCGGTGGTGTTCGGCTCTTCGGCCACGGTCGGCGCGGGCGCGGTCACGGCTTCCGTGCCGAAGCCAATCTGCGTTTCGGCGGGCCAGTCGCCGGCGACAATCGTGCCGTTGACACGCGGGAACTGCCCGACCACTTTGGCGCAGATGATTTTGGCCGGCGTAGACGCCGCGGCTGCCGGGCTGTTGACAAACGTAATCCGTGTCCATTTGGATGGGTTCTGGACATCCGCTTTCCCGCGCACATTCGGGGACAGCGAGTAAAACTTCTCGCCGGGCGCGGTCAGGCTGTCCCGGTCGCGCGAGATGACATTGAAGCCCCAGGTCGCGCCCGGCGCAGGCGGCCCGGAGCGGCCCATTTCGGTCCACGGAATGGCAATTTCGACATCATAGCCTGCATCGGTGTCTTCGGGCTTGTTCAGCGTGCCGTTGACTGTCACCGCGTACTTGTACGAGTAGACCGCTTTGCCTTTGGGGATTTTCGTGTTGTCGCCGACGCTGAAATACGCCCCCTGCGCCGCCGACACGGCCATCTGGAACGTCTGCGGGGTACGGACTTTGGCGTGGGCGTCATCGGTCTCAAAAAAGACTTCCACATCGTCATCCTGCTGCGGCTCGGACGTGGTCGCCGTATTTGTCCCTTCCACATCCGTATCATGCACCCGAAACGCCGCATAAAAATAGTAATCGTCCCACGACGTATACATCGTCTGCACCCGCTCGCCGCCTTCAGTGGCAGCGGGTGCCGGCGCGGCAAGCGCAGGAGCAGAAAGCGCGGCCGGGGACAACAAGAGCAGCAGCGGCAGCGCGGAGACGGCAGCCTTGCCGGAAAGTCTATGGAGCATACTTCAATATACCCCTGCACGGGGAAGAGTGTCAAGGAACCGCCCTGCTTCCCGGCGTACCCGGTGGCGAAAGTATGACATAATGACAAAGAAGGTAGCTTGTCCACAACGAGCCCAGACGCATGAGAATAATTAAACTAAGCCAAAATGATCCTGACATGGCAACACTAGAAATGGTGAACGCCTTTTTTGAGAAGAAGTTGAAAGAACCGAAACGTCAACCGATAGGTAAGTTCCGCTTGACCAAAGGTAGGTTTTCTCAGGATGGTATTGGGTCCGGCGAGAGATTGCTGTTTACATACCTGGGAGATTGTATCTATCAAGCACGTTCCGCAAGTGGGCGGATTGAGAATGAGGATGAATACCAAGAGCGATACCCTCACTTCTTCTGTATAGACATGGACTCCGTCGTGGAGACTGAATACAAATTACAGGAGTTGGAACGCGAGTTGACTGAGCGCGGCTTTTTAACGAAAAAGCTTGTTGGGACTCAATCTTGGCCATCAGTTGACGACAAGCGGGTTGAAGTGAGCAATCTGCTTAACGAAAGATTAGGTCAAGTGTAACTAGAA
>CAXUBO010000117.1:0-13252 GCA_964249345.1 uncultured Armatimonadales bacterium
GTTTCAATCCTCACCGGCTCGTAAGAGCCGGTGCTCCGTCAACTCCCATCGTAAACGAGGGAGGTTGCTGAGGACATTGTACCTGAGTGAACACGTTCTCGCCACTGTCTCAGAAGCACGAACGGCGCGAACCTCTTGGGAAGATGGGCAGAGCTTGAGGTTCGCGCTTGGCAGGAAACGAAGGCAGTCATAGCTTCTCACTCCCGGTGTCAGGTGCAGAACCGGAAACCATAGTGGCGGGCAATCCTACGGGATACAGGGCGGCCATGGCGTGGACTTCTTCGGTCATGGCGGCTCGGAGGGCAGGGCCGCCGAGAACTTGGCAGTGGCGTCGCCAGCGCAGAAGCTCCGGCACTAGGCCGGAGACGCCGGCGGCGGTCCCGGAGAGGCGGACGGCGCCGTTTTCTTCTGCGGTGAGGGTGAGGCCGGTGGGCCACTGGTGGGTGCGGGCGTAGGCGGCGACAGGCGGGACGAACAGGACATTGACGGCGGTGGGAGACTCACCCCGCAGGCCGCCGATCACGCCGCGTGTTTCGAGGAAGGCGGCCCACTCTTGAGAGCGCAGGAGGAACGAGCTGTCGGTGCCGCGCACGCCGCGCACCTGGTCCAGCGCGAAGGTGCGGATGGCTTCGTGGCGGTGGCACCAGCCGTGCAGCTCCCAGAAGCGGCCATCGCGGGCTTCCACGCGGTAGGGGTCTACGGCGCGGAAGGAACGGCCGGTGCCGCTGCGGCTGTCGTAGTCAAGTTCGACGGTGTGGCGGGTACGGGCGGCGTCTTCCAGCAGGGCGAGGGGCGATGAAGAGTAGTCGCGGGTCGGGGTGCCCCACCCCACGACGGCCCCGGCTTCTTCTAAAAGCGCGGCTAGGACAGGCGGGATCGAGCCGCTGAGCTTGTCCAGGGTTCGGCGGAGGGCGTCGCCGTGGGGGATGCCGGGCGCGGCGGCGAGGCTCTGGAGGAGGGCCAGTGCGAGGGCATCGGTCGGGGTGAGAGCGGCGACGGGAAAGGTCCAGCCGGTGTCGGGCAGGTGGTAGCGGCGGGTACGGCGGTCGTAGTCAATGGGAATGCCGGCCTGGGCCAGCAGGGCGAGGTCGCGGTGGAGGGTGCTGAGGCTGCACCGGCAGGCATCGATAAGAGCGAGCCGGCCCAGAGGCTGCAGCCCGGCGTTCGGGTCGGCAACCAAGGTTACGATCTTGAAGAGCCGGGCGAGCTGTGCCAGGGCGTCCGAACTTCTTAATTCTAAGGAGCTTTGTTGAACTGATGGCATAACAAGTGACCTACTGACATCAACGGGCCGCCGGGCCGTAAACGACCCGACGAGGCAAGCCTCGGGGCTTTGATTTGCATCTTGTCCTCGACTTCTTGTTTCGGACGGCCTGCTCGTGTTCGACAAGCGTGCTATGCGCCTGGGCGTTTGCTCTGGGCAAGCGTGTTCTGGTGCTGCTTGGCGCTCGCCCCCCAGCGAGGGCGCAAGTTCCTGACCGACAGGGCAAGCCCAGTGGCTTCAAGATTGGTGAAATCGATCAATGTAATAATACCCGGGCATGAGAAGATATTCAATGATACTGTATCCTCAGAATATGGGGTATAAGCCAACGCTCCTGTTTTGACAATGTTCCTGCACTGCAAGAAGCCTCAGATCTGCGAGGCGTTACTGTCACCTCTCAATAGAAGCAGCAGTTCTCATTCACGGCTGGGTCGTGGGACAAGACAAATCTGTTTTCCTGCCGGGCGAACATCAAGCAAATGGGTTGTCATCCATCCCAAGCATCACTGGCGCGAGTTCCTGGCATTCCGCCCGGAGGTGACACCAGTGGCATTTCGATCCGGGTTCCGAATGCGGCGGAGTATTCAACACGCGCAGAAGCGAATGAACCAGCAGTTTAAGTTGCCCCTGGACCATGTCGGTTGTCACCACCGTCCGCTCGACACTCCGCTCGGCATCAATCCATTCATATTCCAGAACGTACCGGAACCCCGGCCAGCGGGTTTTGGCACACCAAAGCAGAATCAATGCTTCCCGCAGTTCTACGCGCTGCTGACTGGTTTTGTATTCCTTCACGACAAGAACATCCGGCTCTTCCGCCCGCACAAGAACCCGGTCAAGCATTGCCTTGATGTAAGCCAGAGGCTTGTCGCAGTGGTGGAACACAAAACCGATGAGCGTTTCGGTGCCGATCGTGGTCGCGATGTCCTCGGGGTCTTCGGACCGGAGATACGTTCGGGCCAAGTTCTCCACCCGTGCGGTTTCTTCTGCCAGCACCGTCCCCGCCGGCCAGGACTGCCGCTGAACGGCTTCCCGGGCCAGTGCGGGAATGTCGCGGGTATCCAACTGGCCCTCGTGCCGGCTGGCGTACAGGCTGTTTATGACACCGTGAAACGCCGAACCCCGCGCCACCGCGCCGATAGCCGACTTCGGAGGCCACAGGTTCAAAACCCTGAGCGTGTGGTAGCGTTTTGAACAAGCGAGGTCGCCGATGCTTGAAGGCGAGAGTTCTGGCAGGCGTCCGGACATGGTAGTGGTTCTCCGATTCTGGTTGGTACATCAGTCTACCAATAAAAATGGGTTATGTCAACCCATTTCTAACAAAAGTTCTCTAGCATTTTGAAGGACCATGACGGTACAATACCCCCGTGCCAGAGAACGAAGAATATTCTCGTGATGAAAACGCCGGATTCGATCCGGACGGCGATTATCTTACCGTTGCCGAAGCCGCTGAAATCCTCGGGATAAACACCCAAAGTTGCCGGAACGCCGCTGTCCACGGCAACTTGAAAAGCATCAACGTGTTCGGTCGGGTACTGATCCCCCGTGCGGCACTGGAAGAATACAAGCAGCGCACCCAGCCGGACGGGAAGCCGCCGGGACCGGGACGGCCCAGGAAGAAGACTGAGTGAGATGCCGTGGGGTGCTGCGAGCGGCTGGGTAGCACCCCCAAGCGGCTACGTCGCGTCGGCGGCAACTTTCCAGGTCTGGTCCACCTCAAAACCCATACGCTCTGCAACTAAAGACCGCTCGTTTTGTTTGATCACAGTGTTCCACTTTTGAAACGATAGCGCAGTCAAAGACGTTGCTTCCTGCGTGAGTTGTTCACGCTGTTCAGGCGACATTGCGTCGATCGCTTCCTTCACTTTTGTCCAATGAGACTCTGATTCCGACGCCCCAGGCGCGGCGGCAGGGGGCTGGGAGGCTGTCCTTGCCGGTGCGGCGGCTCTCGCCTTTTCAACTTCTTTTGTCACGATTGCGAGGAAATAGTTTGATGGTTTATTGATTTCTTCCAGCAGGCGCTGGGCTTGGAAGTTTTTCCAAGACGTTTTCACAACGTTGATGCGCGTTTTGTCGCTCGCGCCATCAAGTTTCAAGTCAAGGACTTCTCGCAGGGACTTCTCGCCGAACTTTTCGTCGCAGACACCCAAAATCACAGGACACAAGGTGTCTTCGTACTCCTGCACGTGTACAGGCAGAGGCGCAGGGTCGTCTTCTTCGCGCTCTTCTTCGTTGTCAATGGGCAGGTCTGCGTCAGAACTGTCTTCTCCTTCCGATTCTTTTTCTTCGCTGTCAAGAGCAAGAGCTTCGTCCTGGGCTTCCAGCGCGAGCGAAAAATCGTCATCGTCGTCCTGCACTGCATCGCCACTTTCAACGCAGTGCTTAAGAATATAGAAAGATGATGATGAATCTAATAAAAAAGGGGATGGAAGAAGGAATATATACCCCAATTTACTCTTAAAAGTTCCAAAAATCTTTGGAAAAAACTCAATTTTTGTTGGCTCTTTTCCCAAAGAAAATCGGCTCGTCCACAATTTTCCTTGTGCTTTTACGCAAAAATCTTTGGAGACGTTGACAACAAAAAAACAACCCACAGCATCCATCGTACCGGCAACTGGCGGTTCGTTTTCGTCCTCCGTGTTGGTGTCTGCCGCCGGCTGGACTCGTCCAGCACCGACCAGCGCGGCAGTGGCACTGCGCCGCTCTGCCGCCGCTGCGCGGCGATCTGCGCGGGCTTCGTCTTTGACACGTTCAGCATTCACGATTTCTTTAAATTTGGCGATGCCAGCCTCATTTGCAACAAAAATGATCTTGCGCCCGTTTTTGCGTTTGTGAATGATGATCATGGCGTCATTTGCAAGTTGACGCAGGTATTCGCGCCAAGTGCTGACCGTGCCGCCCATTTTGTCGACGAACCCAAGAAGATCGTAGTCCGCGTAGCCTTTCTCTGCAAAGTCCGGCCCGGATTTTGCACCAGCCTCAAACGCAATCTCACGCAGCAAGTCCGCTTTCGAGCCAGCCAGGCGCTTGTCATTTTTGTCTTCGAAGACACGATTAACATACCGCTGTCCCGCCTCTTTCATCGCGGCGGTGTCTTTGCCAGGAAAAAAAGGGAACATTTCGCAGGGCTTGACATTATCAAGAGAAATAGGGTAAATACCCATCGAGTCTTACCAACTTTTGGACACGCACAACTTCCCAGAGGGCGCGTCCAACCTTTCTTTTGCGAGTAAAGGGGGGTTCGGCCGCAGCGCTTTTCGCCTTGCCGGGCTTTCAGCACGATGCGGTCGAACGTCCTTTGAACGATGATAAAAACTGAATAATCCCGGCGCGGTTTAAAAGAAGCCGCGCCGTTTTTGTTTGGGGTGTCTACTTCGTATACACCCGTTTCCGAACAGGCTTTAACGCAGCCGCCGCGATGGCCGCGCGGTCGTCGGCACGGGCTTGGTGGCTAGCCAGCACCCCCGAAATCGGCGCGGCGGCATCGTGGACGGCCTTTAACGCCTCGACTTCATTGTGAGAATAAATGTCATGGGCTTGATCCGTCCGGTGGCCCATGATTTTTTTGGACATATCTTTATCCACAACATCATGTTTTGATGAAGAATAATGGCGCAAGTCATGACGGCGAATCACGCGTTCAATGCCGGCACGGACGCGGCGTTTGTTCCACTGTCGCCCCCAGGAACCTGGGTCGATTTTCCCCCCGGATTCGCTGACGAAAATGAAGTCATTACCAGTTTGCATCTTTAGGCGCATTTCCAGCCAGGGTTCGAAAGCTACGTCGCAATATTCCCTTGACAAGAACGCGAAACGTTCGTCGCCATTTTTCGTTTTCTCCAGCCAGATCGTTCGCCGCCCCTGGTCGTCACGCTCAGACAAGTGGCACAGACGCGCAGAGAAAAACTCCCCCACCCGCATTCCTGTCTCAGCCAGTCCAAATGTCGCAGCAATCTCGCGAACCCGGAAGTAACGCCGGGCTTCCAGGGACTTGAAGCGCGACCCGCCGGTGGCGTCGTCAGCCCAGTCTTCCTCGATCTGATTGATCAACTTGTCGAGTTCGGTCTCGGTCACAGAGCGTTTTTCTGACTTGTCGCAGATTTCCCAAGTTTCAACGCGCTCAAGAAGGTCTTTCTTGAAAAATTCGGCACGGTAGGCCCACGCAAACACTGCCTTTGTCTTCACCTCTTTGTGCTTCACGCTGCGATCCTTCACGCCTCGCGATTTATATTCTCGCAGGCACTCCCAGAAATTTCTGGCGTTCACCCCGGCAGGGCGGATGCCCCGGGCTGTATACCACTTGGCAACATCCTCCAGCGTGTTCCTGACATCGTACATATGTTTTCTTGTGCGAATCTTGTTTTTGCTTTTGAGGTACTCCTCGTGCGCGGAAATTAACTCTTCCCAGCCAATCGTTTGACCGAGGCTGTACTGGCCTTCCTCTTCTTCTGCCTGTTGCCAGACGTATGGCATTTCCATTCCTCCCTTCGCTGTTTTATGCGGCTGACATCATGCTGTTCGCACCTTTCGCAAATCCAATAGCGCAGTTTACCCGAAAATGCTTAGACTGTTCAATCCCTGTTTCCGAAGCGCAAAAAATCCGGCCAGGGAAAATTCCTGGCCGGATTACTCTGAACTCCCGAAGCCGACACGCGGATTCGAACCGCGGACCTGCTGTTTACGAAACAGCTGCTCTACCACTGAGCCATGTCGGCGCATTTTTCGCCTTGCGGAGGAATTATACACAAAAAATTATGCCACTGTCAAGACTTACACCGAATTACATCCCTGGCACATTGCGCTTTTTGGACAATTCCTGTTTCGGAATTAAGTTTATTTAGGTGCTGAAGTAGCTGTCCTGTTAGCTCTGAACGATGACTGAACCGATAAAGCCCGTGCTCCCGTGACGAATATGCGCTTTACGATTATGCGCTTTACGATTGCTCTTTGAGTGCCAGTTCCACAGATTGACGATAAGACAAAGGAGGCTGAGGCAAAAGCAGGCGTATCGGCGTGGGATCGCCAACGGAGTCGGTGACCAGGCTCTCTGCAATGCCTTTGATCGCTCCAGAAGGGAGTTTGCTCATGCGCTCGATGAGCGGCGCGGCTGCCCCGAGGAGCGCCGGCGGAATGTGGACTTTGAAGGGATGACTTCTGCCGAGAACGTCTGCGGCAACGTCCATCATCTGGTCGTTCGTCAGAACATCATCACAGCCTACATCGTAACACTGACCATAGGCGCGTGGGTCACTGAGGACGCCGACGAGGTAATATACCAGGTCGCCGAGAGCGATGTTACGCATTTTTTGCCGGCTGGGGGCCAGCGTGAAGGCGACGGGCTTTCTGGCATTCGCGACCATCATGTTGAACCCCTGTCCGCCTACACCGACGATCTGGGCTGGGCGGATGCAGGTCACGTCAAGGCCGCTCCTCAGCAGAAATTGTTCCGCTTCCCAGCGGCCACGCACCCAGGCACTCGGCGAATCCGGCGAGATTCCGAGGAAGGTAACGTAGATCAGGCGACATACGCCGCTCGCTCGGCACGCCGCCACAATGTTTTGCAGTCCGTCCCTTTCCACATCCATGAAGCCGCGATCTCCCGCAGCGGAAGGCTGAGGAGAAAGCGTATGGATGGAAATGTAGGCGGCATCAACGGAGCTTAAGGCACGCTGCATCGACTCAAGATCGGAGATATCACCTGGGACAACCTCACAGCCGGCCTCAGCCACATCTTGAACCTTGGCCGGGCTGCGTGCCAAGCATCGCACTTCGTATCCACCGGCAAGCAGCGCTTGAGCGACGCGCCTCCCCACAAAGCCGGAGGCGCCGATGACAAGGATTTTTTTCACAGGGTGACGCTGACTTTCTGAGCAGAAACGCCTTTTCGCTGGATGTCGAACCCGGTTTGTATGCAGTTAAGACCCGCCCCGATGACG
This sequence comes from uncultured Armatimonadales bacterium, assembly GCA_964249345.1. Taxonomy (GTDB): domain Bacteria; phylum Armatimonadota; class Armatimonadia; order Armatimonadales; family Capsulimonadaceae; genus JANXMY01. Next base: position 7,201 of record CAXUBO010000117.1, read on the forward strand.
AACGGCTCCGGAGCAGCGGCGTACCGGCCTCCGGCAAGGGCTTGCGGCAGGAAATCTTCGTAAAATGATCCGGCTGACCTCGTTGTCCATCAGAGTATCGCCGACGATGAACTTGGTGCGGATGTTTTTCGCGCGGCACTTTGCTTGCAGCGACACGCTCGACGCCACGATGCGAAGGAAGAGGAGAAGCACGGCGCCCATGCCAGGGTGCGGAGGAAGGGCATCGAAAGAGACGGGCGTACTGGCTGTTGAAACAACTTTGGTGCCGCTGCAAGCATGGACAATGTCGACACAAAACTCAGCCGATCCGGTTCCAATGGCGAGGGCGCCGGCGAGCGTTTTGCCCTTAAAAGCCGCGATCACGTCTCGGACCACGGACTTGCTGTTGTAGTCGAAGACCTGACTTGCTCCGAGCCTTTGGACGTATTCAAAGTTCCGTGGCGAGGCGGTCGTAACCACTTCGTAGCCGGTAGCGACGGCAAGCTGAATGGCATTGCTGCCGACGCTTGTTAAGCCTCCCCAGACGAGAACGGTCTTACCCGTCGTTTTCGGGCCCGCAGAAGGATACTGAAGCGCCAGATAGTTTTTCTGAAACAGGCCGCAGGCGGCGGTAGACAGCCCGAGGGGAAGAACGGCGGCGCTCTCGTAGGACATGGTGCTGGGGATCGGCGACGCCATGTGGGCTAGGACAACGGTGTAGGTCTGAAAAGCGCCCTCCGCCGCAGAGTTGCGTGCTTTGGCCGATCCCACGGCATGACCGAGAACGCGGTCGCCGACTTCAAACCGAGTGACGCCTGTTCCGACTTGGACGACCTCGCCTGCGAGGTCCGACCCGAGAATGAACGGGTACTTGATCCAGGGGGAAGATGACGGAACCGATGACTTGTAGTATCCAATCAATCGGGTTGACGGCTACGGCGTGGTTCTTGACGACGATCTCGTTCTCGCGTGGAGGCGTGTAAGGCGCGGACTTGACTTCAAGCTTGACTTCAAGCCGGGCCTGCTTCGCTTCGAGCCAGGCGGCTGTATTTGGTAGCATTGGGCCTCTTCCTAACTTTCCGTGGCTGATGTTATGCTGCCGACTGCTCGGAGCGGGCCAGTTCCAAAACTTGATGACCACTTTGGGTGAGTTCTTGAACGGCCGCAGACCCGACAAAGCCCGTGGCACTCATAACGGATGCTCTCACAATCTTTCCTCAAGCGTGTTTCAGTTCTCGTAGTTCATTCGTTCCAGGTCGGCGATGAGGCCAGGGCCGGTCGGATGCCATCCGAGCTTCTCCTGGGTGAGAGTGCTGGAAGCGGGAAGGTCAAGACCTGCAAACATGCTCATCCATCCGAAATAGGCGGCCGCTTCTTCCGGCGACAGGGAGACGACCGGAACTTTGAGGCCTCGGCCAATGACTTCTGCGATGTCGCGCAGCGGCACGCCTTCTTCCGCCACCGCGTTGTACCTCGCGCCCGCCTCGTGCTTTTCCAATGCCAGCCGGTACAGACGGGCGGTATCGGAAACATGCGCCGCCGAGAAGCGGTTCGCGCCGTCGCCCACATAGGCAAAGACGCCTTTCTCGCGGGCGATGCCGATCAAAGGCGTGATGAGTCCTTGCTTTTCAGAGTTGTGGACTTGGGGGAGACGCACCACCGACACATTGATACCGCGTTCCTGCATTGACGCTCCGGCCTGTTCTGAAGCGACACGGGGGTTGGGGTGACTGGTGTTCAGCACGTCTTCGGTCGCTGGCTGACCCGGCGCACCGCTGCCAATCCCCACCCCGGAGGTGATGCGCAGGGGCCGGTCCGTACCTTGAAGGGCCTCGCCGAGCGCCTCAATGGCGCGGCGGTCCTTTTCGCAGTTTGCCACGAAATTCGAAAAGTCGTGGTCAAAGGCCAGATGAATGACGCCGTCCGAGGCCGCCGCGCCCCGCTTCAGGCTGTCCAAATCTTCAAGCGTCCCCAACTGCGCCTCGGCACCTGCGGCAGTCAAAGCCTGCGCTCCCGCCTCCGACCGGGTCATTCCGAGTACCTGATGGCCTGCGCCAAGCAGTTCCTCCACAACAGCCGTGCCGATGAAGCCCGTGGCTCCCGTGACAAATACTTTCATAATCTTCTCCCTCTGCTAAACTGTGGAAGCATTATACACCGGGGCCGAGATGTGTGAAAAGCCGAAAGTTTATACTATGATATAGATTAACAGGATAGGAGCGAGGAGTTGCCAAGCACAAGCGCCCGGATGCGCTCCCGGTCGGCAGGCGTCGCCGGGGCGAAGATGACCAGGCCGAGGTCGGGGTGGTCGCTGACGGCGAAGGTGGAATACTCAAGCGAAAGCGGGCCTGTCACCGGATGCTCCAGGTGCTTGATGCCCTCGCCATAATTGCTGACGTCGTTGTCCTGCCACATGGACGCAAACTCCGGGCTGAATTGACACAGCTCCGCAACCAGCGCTTGTGCGCTTTCGCTGACCCCAAAGCGGGACGTTTCCAGCCGAAACGACGCCACCAAAAGACGTGCGTTGCTTTCCCAGTGCGCCTGGGGCATTCTGGTCCGGCTCAGGGGGTTGCAGAAGAACAAGCGCAGGATGTTCCGCTGCTCCGGGGCAAGTTTCGCATAGTCGCCCAGCACGGCCACAGCCGCTCGGTTCCAGGCGACAACGTCCCAGGCGGACGTTTTGACGAACGCCGGGCTGAATTCCATCGAATCCAGCACCCGCTGAAGCTGCGGCGAGACGCGGGGCGGCGCTTGGTAGCGGACTTGCGGGGGATGGCGCAGGGCCAGCAGGAACAAATGCTCGCGCTCCGGCGGCGTCAGCCGCAGCGCAGCGGCGAGTCGGTCTAGGACATCGGCGGAAGGCGGGCCGCCCCGCCCCTGTTCCAGCCAGGTATACCAAGTCGCGCTGACATCGGCGAGACGGGCGACTTCTTCCCGCCGCAGCCCCGGCGTTCGCCGCCGCAGTGCGCCAAAGCCGAACGCCGCCGGGTCGAGCTTCGCACGGCGGTTTTTCAGAAAAATCCCCAGCAAATTTTCGTCTGCTGCCGCCTGGCTGTTATTTGATGTCACTGCGCCTGATTTGGGACTTGATTTGTGGGCGGGCCGGCTGAGTGCTGCTTCCATTCCTGCCTCAATTCTGTTCTTTAATTCTGTTCTTTAATTCTGTTCTTTAATTCTGTTCTTTGTCTGCTAAGAGTATGGCACAGAGGCTTTGGCGTTTTCAAGGCTTTCCGCGAGACACTTCGCGCGGAACATTAACGGTTATCGGGTATACTCCCAAACGTATGGGCTGTGCGTATGGAATATGAGGAAGCGCTGGCGTATCTTCAGGGGCGGCTGCGGCTGGGGGTGAAGCTTGGGAACGAGCGGTTCCTGGCCCTGCTGCACCGGCTGGGCGATCCGCAGGAGCGTCTGCGCGTGGTGCATGTGGCCGGGACTAAAGGCAAAGGCTCAACGAGCGCAATGGCGGCCGGCATTTTGCAGGCCGCCGGGTACACCGTCGGCATGTATTTGTCCCCCTACGTTTATGATGTCCGTGAACGCATCCAGATCAGCGGCGTGATGATCTCTCGCGCGGATTTTGCCGGGTGGGTGGCAAAAATCCAGCCGCACATTGAGGCGCTGGAACAAACGGAGCTTGGGCCGACGACGGAGTTCGAGCTGAAAACAGCCATCGGCCTCTGCTACTTTGCCGAGCATTCCGTGGACTATGCGGTGCTGGAAGTCGGCCTCGGCGGGCGGCTGGACGCCACCAATGTCATTTCCCGGCCTCTTGTCACGGTGATCACAAATATCGGCCTGGATCACACCGAGCTGCTGGGAGAAACGCTGAGCGCGATTGCCGGCGAAAAGGCCGGCATCGTCAAGCCCGGCGTCCCCTGCGTCACCGGCGTTCCCGTGGGCGGGGAAGCCTGGCAGGTCATCAAGCGCATTTGCGCGGAGAAGGACGCGCCGCTGCTGCCGATTCCCGCGCCGCAGCGGAACACTGAGGGTCTGACGCTGACGACGCCGCGCCGAACGCTTCCCAGCCTTGCCTTGCGGCTGAGAGGCGCCTTTCAAGAGCTAAATGCGGCTGCGGCTTTGACGGCGCTGGACGCGATTACCGATCCGGCGGGGCCACAGATCACCGACAAAGACGCGCGAGCGGGTCTCGAAGCCGCCTGGATTCCAGGGCGGCTGGAACAGGTCTTAGACCGTCCCACCGTGGTGCTGGACGTGGCGCACAATGAGATTGCCGCGCGGGCGCTGGCATCTGCCCTGCGGGACCAGCATGGGGCAGAGTCGCGGCGGCTGACGTTTGTGGTGGGCCTGTCCCGCGCCCATGACCCGGCGCAGTTTTTGGGGCCGCTGACAGACCTGCGCCCGGTCCGGCTGATCGCCACACAGCCGGCGTTTCGCCCGCGTCCGGCCCAGGATGTCGCCGAAGCCGCGCGACATTTCGGCATTTCCCCGGTTGAAACGGCAGGCGGCAGTGTCGCGGAAGCTGTCCGCATCGCGCTATCGGGAGCAGGGCCGGAGGACTTAATTTGTGTCACCGGCTCGTTCTACACGGTTGGCGATCTGCCGCCGGATTTCTGGTCTCAGTTTCGCGTTTAAACGACACGCTTAAATCTTACACCCAAAGGAAGATTACTGTTATGCCGCATCAAGGAATTGTCTCGCTGTCCATCTCGGCATTTTCTATTGTTCTGACACTTGGCGTTGTATTTTATGCTCTCTGGCATGAAAAGCAGAACCAGGCGCAGAACACCGACAAACATTAGAAAACACGCATTAGACAAAGCGCCCGGCACTGGCCTCGCCGGGCGCTTTGCTTTCACTGCGCCAGCGCCTTCTTGATGGCGGCGGTCAGCGCCGGGCCGCGCACGTCCACGGCGGCAATCGTGCCGTCGCGCCCAATCAGCAGGCCGAACGGGATGGCCTGGACGCCGTACTCACGCGGAACGGCGCTGCTCCACTGCTTGCCGTCAAAGACCTGACGCCAGGGCATTTTGTTCTGGGCAATAAACGCGGCCAGCTCGGTCCGGCTCTCGTCCAGCGAGATGCCGACAATGTCAAACCCCTGCGCGTGGTACTTCTTGTAAGCCGCAATCACATTTGGCATTTCCCCGACGCAGGGGCCGCACCAGGTCGCCCAAAAGTCCATCAGCACCACTTTCCCCTTGTACTGCGCCAGCGACAGCGGCCTGCCTTGCAGGTCTTTCGCCGCCACGGGGAAGGGCTTTGCCCCCGGCACGAGGCGCGGGTCGTGCATCGGCGGCTCGGCTTGACCGGCTTTTGGCGGCGTTTGTGCAATCTTCGTGACGCCGGGCGGCGGGGTGAACGTGAAGTCGGCAGCGGTCAGCGCCGGGGTCGTGGAAAGCGCCGTCACAGTCTGCGTCAGCGTCAAAGACTGCGGCTTGCCGCCGCTGACGAGGGTTGTGTTCTGCACAATTCGCCGCAGCAGGTGGTCGGTCTTCCCAAAGTCAAATGTAAACGTGGCCGTGCTGCCGTTTGGGGCGGGCAGGGTTACGGCAACGGTATCCACGGCAACATCGCCGACAACGGCAGGAAGAGCAAAAGAGGGAGCAACAATGCTCGCCGTCAAGCCGGGCTGGGCCAGCAGCTCGCTCAGAAGTTCCGGCTGGCCGAACAATCGCGGCAGCAGCGCCTTTGGCTGCTGCATAATCAGGGGAATGATTTGCACGCCGGCTGGGGCCGGCTGAACTTGGTACTGCTTCTGCGGGATCGAGTAAAACGTCAGGGTAGTGCCGTCTGAAAGAAACTGAATGACCGGCCCTGTACTGCTGGAGATTTCGGCTTTCGCCCGGCTGGGCTTCTGGTAAGCCAGGGCGATAGTCTGGCTGTTATCGCCTTTGGGGCCGGCGCCGGTCAAAGATACCGTCACGACCGCGGAAAGCGCCGGAAGTGCCTGATGCGCGGCGATGGCCTGATTAAACAGCGTCGTGACTTTTGGGTCAACAGCGGCCAGCGGCGCGGCGGGAGTCCCCGGCACGGTGGCGGGCGGCGCTAAGGGAACTGTAGCCTGGGGCGCAGTGATCGGCGCGGGCGCTGGGGTCGCCATTGGCGC